>CAOJIB010000006.1 GCA_948436455.1 uncultured Blautia sp. | reverse complement strand
CGGTCTCGACCTTGGCAAGGTCGCGCGTTACCAACTACGCCACTATCGCATGTGTTCTCTGCTCTTCCCTTCGAACAAGTTTATAATATCACATAATTTTCCAAAGGTCAAGCATAAATTTTCTTTTTTTCCAATTTTTTTTATTTTCCATTTTCTCTCCTGAAATATCCGTTGTTTTTCCGATCCTCCGGCTATAAAACATCGATTCATATAAGCAAAATAGGCTTCTTTTCTTTTGAAACACTTCCTCTTCTTTCGCTTCTGTACAAAATCTACCGGAATTTTTCCCGTTACTCTGAAGCAATAAAATTAGAATTGCAGTAATACAGAAAACTTACCACTGGCAGCTTTTCTGTATACTAAGGCATAAAGGAAATGCCCCGCCGACGCGCAGGGCATTCCCGGATGCTTATTTGTTATTTAAAAAGTCGTTGATCTGGCTTACCAGTACATTGACATCCAAGCCGTGCACCATAGCGGCCTCCTCCAGAGATTCGCCCTGGGAAGACGGGCAGCCCAGACAATGCATGCCCGCCCGCATCAGGATAGGCGCTACATTCTGATCCACCTGCAATAATTCGCCGATCAGCATATCTTTTGTTACCTGTGCCATCTTTGATTTCCTCCTTACTCAAAATGCCATACGCATTTCTTTTATCAATCGCCTGTCCTACAGGCGCTTCTATTGTTTCCGTCTGCCGGCCTGCTTTATACAGCCTCCAAACAGTATTATTATAATCCTTTTATCACAAAGAATCAACCGGTAGATACAGATATTTTTCCATTTCCTATAACTTCTGCATAATTTCTGGCCGTGCATGTCGTTTTTTTCGTACAGAAAGCACAGAAAATGCGATTGGTAATATATGCCTTTTCCACAATTTCCTCTCCCATTCCTCACCGGGAGTTTTTCAAAGGCAAATACTCATCCATGCTGCCTGAACGCAGGCCCTGCAGATCCAGCGTCAGATACCGAAAACCCAGGGCCTGCAATTCTTCTACAATCGTTTCCCTTTGTTCCAACAGCCGCGAAAAATCTTCCGAGGGAACTTCTATCCGGGTTACCTCCCCGTGAATACGAAGGCGCAGCTTCGCATAACCCATATTCTGCAGCAGTTCCTCCCCCTTTTCAATTTTCGCAAGCAGCTCGGCGGACAATTTCGCACCGTAGGGCAGACGCGTAGCCATGCAGGGCGTCGAAGGCCGTTCGGCCGTGGGGATTTTTAACTCCCCGGCCCATCTGCGGACCTCAGCTTTCGTAAGCCCAGCCTCGGCCAGCGGACTTACCACCTGCAACTCCCGGATCGCCTGGATACCCGGTCGATAGACCTGCAGATCATCCCCATTGCTCCCCTCCAAAAGGGTGGGGATTCCCTCCCTGGCGCACACCCGCAAAAATTCCAAAAAAAGCTGTTTTTTGCATAGATAGCATCGGTTGACCGGATTATTCAAAATCGCACCGTCCCGTAATTCATCCACAAAAAGAATCTTGTGAACAGCGCCGGCGCTTTTAGCTACCTTGGCGGCAATTTGCCTATCTGCCGCCGGATGGAGAACCGTATCTGCCGTCAGCGCATAAACCGTTTTTCCATGGAGGCCGGCTGCCTCCATGGCCAAATACAACAAAAGACTGCTGTCCACCCCGCCGGAAAAGGCCACGGCTATATCCCCGCGGCCATATTCTGCCAGGACGCTTCGGATCTGCGCCCGTTTTTTTTGCTCATGCATGGCCTTCCTCCAGAAGCCCTCCAGCAGCTTGCAAGGCCCTCTCGTAGATCACCTGGTAGGATTCTCCTGTTTTCTCGGCGATTTCCCGAACATCCTCATATTCCGGATAGGCGTAGATTTCGCCTTTTCGCTGGCAGACCTTGAGGCGGACGCGCCCTTCCTTCAACAGAACTTCCACAGTTTTTCTGGGAAGCACAGTCCGCGCTTCTTTATATTTTCGCAAGCCGATGCTGGTCGTTTCCCGGAAAAGAATGTCTTCCAGGCCTTCCAACGCCTCCTCGTCGCAGATTACCTGCAAAAGATATCCGGGACGTCCCTTTTTCATCAGCATAGGCAGACAGGCAGCGTCCCTTGCGCCGCCGTCCAGCAGCCGCTGGATGGCATAGCCCAGCCGTTCACCGGAGCAGTCGTCCACATTGCTCTCCAGTACCCACACAGTTTCCGCAGCCTCTATAGGCTCCTGCTCGGCCTCCAGAAGAATGGCCCGCAGCACGTTCGCCCGGGGGAATTCCCGCTCGCCGGCGCCCATGCCCGCCCGGATCATACGCCAGCCGTCCAGAGCGTCCCCGATATATTCTCCCAGAGCCGCCGCTACCGCCGCTCCGGTAGGCGTAATCATTTCGCCCTGATTTTCCGTAATCTGGATCGGCAGCTTATACGTTGTAACCAGCTCTAAGACCGCCGGCACCGGCACTGGAATCCAGCCGTGCTGACAATGGATCTGGCCCTGTCCTTCGTACAGCCGGGAGTAGAACACCTTCTCTACGTGCAGGTTTTCCAAACAGGCGGCAATTCCTACGATATCTACGATGGAATCCACCGCCCCCACTTCGTGGAAAGCCACATCTTCCGCGGCGCATCCGTGCACATGCCCTTCCGCTTCGGCCAACACCTGAAAAATCCGCAGCGCCCGCGTCTTTACACCTGCGTCCAGAGAAGACTCTGTAATCATTTTCCGGATTTCCCGGTAATGTCTGTGGGAATGGGCATGATGATGGCTTTGTTCCTTTTCATACGCCTCCCACATGGGCTTTGGCTCTTCTTCCAGATGTACCCGAAAAGCCCGCGCCTGTATTCCCTTCTTCACAATCTCCTCACAAGTCATTGTATAACCGGTCAGCGGTAATTTTTCCATCTGCTCCTTCACATAGGCAAAATCCGCGCCCAGATCCAACAGCGCGCCCACCGTCATATCGCCGCTGATCCCAGAATATCCCTCCAGATATAGTCCATAGCCATGCATCCTTTGTGCTCCTTTCTCTTTTTGACCGGGGGAATTTTTAATTACCGCTGGGGAAGTAGGGACGCAGTATACTTGCCACATTGCTGATCGGCATCGTCTGCAGCCACACATGACCAGGGCCCGTGATCTCCGTATTGAAAATCCCTTCGCCGCCAAACAGCATATTTTTCACGCCGGGCACCGTGACAATATCCATGCTACAGGTAGCGCTCATCGCCGCCAGATGGCCGGTATCCACGACCAGCCTTTCGCCCGCGCCCAATTCATATTCCACCACATGACCGTCGAATTCCGCAAAAAGCGTGCCCCTCCCGGAGAATCTCTGCATGATAAAGCCTTCACCGCCGAAAAAGCCAGAACCGACCTTCTTATGAAAAAAGACGGAGCAGTCCACATTTCTTTCACTGGCCAGAAAAGCCGTCTTCTGGGCGATAATTTCCTGGCCGGGCGCAATGGAAAATGCCTTTATGGAGCCGGGAAAGCTGGAGGCGAACGCGATTAACCCTTCGCCGCCCTTCGCCGTATAAATATTCTGAAACATTTTTTCTCCGGAAAACATACGGCCAAAAGCTTTTCCGATTCCCCCATTAGACGTGGTTTCCATCTGCATATTCGGAGACATCCAGGCCATGCCGCCGCCTTCTGTCACCATGGATTCTCCGCCGTCCAGATAGCAGATCACTACGGGAAGCGTATCGCCTTCAATCTTGTATTTCATAGGAATTCCTTTCTGCCCGCCGGGCCATTCAAACTTTATTTTACAGACTTGGACGGATCACCTTCGGACGATAGCCGTCCCGCTCCAACGCCCGTACGATCTGCAGCTTATGCTCAGAACCAAAAGCCTCCATCGTGATCTTGAGCTCCACCGCCGCGTTACGATTTGTACTTACAAACTGGTTATGATCCAGTTTTATAACATTCCCCTTATTTTCAGCGATGATCGACGCAACCCGCACCAGCTCGCCGGGCTTATCCGGCAAAAGCACGGAAACCGCAAAGATTCGATCCCGCTGGATCAGGCCCTGCTGTACCACCGAGGACATCGTAATCATGTCCATATTGCCGCCGCTCAAAATGGAAACGACCTTTTTCCCTTTTACATCCATATGACGAAGAGCGGCGACCGTCAGCAATCCGGAATTTTCCACGATGATCTTATGATTTTCCACCATGTCCAAAAAAGCGACGATCAGTTCTTCGTCCGATACGGTCAAAATACCGTCCAGATTTTCCTGGATATATGGGAAAATCTGTTCTCCTGGCGTCCGTACGGCTGTGCCGTCCGCAATGGTATTTACTTCCGGAAGCGTAACGACTTTACCGGCGTCCAAAGAGGCCCGCATACAGGCCGCGCCCGCCGGTTCCACGCCGATCACCTTGATATGCGGATTCAAAAGCTTCGCCAGCGTAGATACGCCGGCCGCCAAGCCGCCGCCGCCGATAGGTACCAGAATATACTCCACCAACGGCAGCTCCTGGATAATTTCCATAGAAATCGTTCCCTGCCCGCAGGCTACGGCCAAATCGTCAAACGGATGAATAAACGTAGCGCCTTCCTTTTTCGCCAGCTCTATGGCGTAGGCACAGGCATCGTCGTAGCCGTCTCCATACAAGATGACCTCCGCCCCGTAGGCCTGGGTGCGTTCCACCTTGATCAGGGGCGTCGTCGTAGGCATGACGATCACAGCCTTCACTCCGTACTTTTTCGCCGCATAGGCCACGCCCTGGGCATGATTTCCGGCAGAAGCGGCGATCAGGCCTTTTTCCCGCTCTTCCTCCGTAAGCGTGCTGATCTTGTAATACGCGCCCCGTACTTTATAAGCGCCGGTCAGCTGCATGTTCTCCGGCTTAAAATATACTTTATTTCCGGTCATTTCCGAAAAATATTCGCTGTATACCAGCTTGGTTTTGATCGTCACCTGTTTGACAAGTTCTGACGCTTCCTCGAATTTTTCTAACGTAAGCATTTTTCTGTCGTCCTTTCTGCCTGCTTCTATTTCTGCGCGCGGCGTCTTTCTCAATGAGATTCCGATGCATCCGTCAGCTGGAAAAGTGCGTTGACAAAGGCGTCCGCGTCGAATTTCTGCAGATCCTGGATCTGCTCGCCCACGCCTAAATATTTCACCGGGATATCCAGCTCGGACTGGATCGCCACGGCGATGCCGCCCTTGGCCGTTCCGTCCAGCTTCGTCAAAATAATACCGGTCACTTTCGCCACCTCAGAAAATTGCCGGGCCTGCACCAGTGCGTTTTGCCCCGTCGTTCCGTCCAGCACCACCAGCGTTTCCAAGTAGGCCTCAGGATATTCCTTTTCCAGTATCCGGTAAATCTTGCGCAGCTCTTCCATTAAATTTTTCTTATTATGAAGCCTTCCGGCTGTGTCACAGATTAGAACGTCCGCGTTTCTGGCCTTGGCCGCCGCCACCGCATCGTATACCACGGAGGCCGGATCTGCCCCCGGCTGTCCGGCGATCAGATCCACGCCGGCCCGCTCGGCCCACTGGGTCAGCTGCTCTGTAGCCGCCGCCCGGAAGGTATCCGCCGCCGCCAGCACCACCTTTTTTCCCTGTTCCTTCAAAAGGCCTGCCAGCTTTCCCACAGACGTAGTTTTCCCCACGCCGTTGATGCCGATTACCAGAATAACGGACTGTCGATTCTCAAATTCATATTCGGTAACGCCTACTTCCATCTGCTGCCGGATACTGTCAATCAGAAGCTTCTTGCACTCGGCCGGTTCCCGGATATGCTCCCTATCTACCTGCTCCTTTAAATTCTCAATAATGGCCGTCGTCGCATTGATGCCCAGATCTCCCATAATCAACGTTTCTTCTATTTCTTCATAGAAATCATCGTCAATGCTGGAAAAACCGCTGAAAATAGAGTCGATCCCAGATACGATATTTGCCCTTGTTTTCGACAGGCCGTCGACCAGACGCCTGAAAAAGCCCCTTTTTTCCTCTGCCATCTTGGCACCTCCTATTTCGTCAGGTCTTTTTCCACTAAATCTACAGAAACCAGCGTGGATATTCCCTTCTCCTGCATCGTAATACCGTACAGACGGTCCGCCGCCCGCATAGTTCCTCTTCTATGCGTAATTATAATAAATTGTGTATTCTTCGTCAACTTCTGTAAATAATCTGCGAATCGCCCCACGTTGGAATCGTCCAGCGCCGCCTCAATCTCGTCCAGAAGGCAAAAGGGCGACGGCTTTAAATTCTGTATGGCAAACAAAAGAGCGATGGCCGTCAACGCCTTTTCCCCGCCGGAAAGCTGCATCATATTTTGCAGCTTTTTCCCCGGAGGCTGGGAGATGATACGAACGCCCGCTTCCAGTATATCCTCTCCCTCTAAAAGCTCCAACGTCCCTTTGCCTCCGCCGAAAAGCTCTTTAAACGCCTTGTCAAATTCCCGCTGGATGTCGGCGAATTTTTCGGAAAACTGCCGGCGCATTCCTTCATCCAACTGAGCGATGATATCCATTAAGGTAGCTTCGGCATTGACCAGATCTTCATGCTGAGTGGATAAAAACTGATGCCTTTCTTTGAGCTCCTTGTAATCCTCGATGGCGTTTACATTTACGTCTCCCAGCTTTTTGATCTCCTCCCGGAGCGTATGTATGCGCTTTCGCATATCGGCGACGCTGCCTAACGGCTCTCTTTTATAATCTCCGGCGGCTCCCGGCGTAATTTCGTATTCCTCCCAGAGATAGGCGATCCGCTTTTCTCTGTCTTCTTCCACCTTCTCTATCTGGCTTTGCAGCCGATAACATTCTTTATCCAACAGACCGATTTTTTCAGAAAGCGCGTCTCTCTTTTCAAAAAATCCCTTATGGGAAAGGCTTTGCGCCTCCTTGTCCCGATGCAGAGTCTCCAGCAGCGCTTCCTCTTCTTCACCCTCCCTGGCCGCCGTCTGCAGGCCTTCGTCGAGCTCTTCGATCTGGGCTTTTTTCGCGGCAATTTCCCGGGCGCTGCCTTCTATATTTTCTGCCAGCTCTTTCTGTTCCTTTTCCAGTGTCTTTACTTCCTGGCGTACCCGCTGGGTATTTTCCTGCTGAAACGTCTCCGTCTGTGCCAGCGCGGCGAGCTCCATGCGGATTTCCTCCAATGCGTGCGTTTCCTGCGCTTCCTTTTCCCGGTATTCCTCCAGCTCCAACTGCCGCGTCTCAATGAACTGCTCCAGCTCCTTTTCGTCTCTCTGGGAAGATTCCAGCTCCTGACGGATGGCCGCCCGGCTCTCTTCGATCTGGCCGGCCTGGGAAAGGATTTCCTTCTCCTCCCGCTGATTGCGTTCCCTTTGCTCCTGCAGTTCTTTCTTCTTTTCCTCTAGCTGGGCAAGCTGCATGTTCTGCGTATTTTGCGCTAGATAGGCAGACTGCAGCTTTTCGTGGAGTTTTACGATTTCGTCCCGACGGACGTTTCGCTCCATTCGGTTCTCTTCTATGACGCCCTGCATCTGCTCCATGTCTGCCTTTAAGGCCTTTACGCTATGTTCCAGCTCTTCTATTTCCCGGCGTCTGCCCAACAGATTGCTCGTATTTTTAAAAGCGCCGCCGGTCATAGAGCCTCCCGGATTCAAGGATTCGCCCTCCAGCGTAACCATCCGCAGGGTGTGCCTGTATTTCTTTCCGATGGAAATGGCATGATCAATATGATCGACCACCAACGTCCGGCCCAGCAGGTATCTGGCAAGGCCCTCGTGTTCTTTTTGCACCTTCACCAGCGTACTGGCAAGGCCAATGACGCCCGGCTCCTTTAAGACCTCCTGCCGGGAAAATCCTTCCCGGCTGCCGATGCTGCTAAGAGGCAGAAAGGTAGCGCGGCCATAACGGTTTTTTTTCAGAAATTCTATCAGAATCTTGGCCGTCTTTTCATTATCCGTGACTACGTTTTGAATACTGCCTCCCAGGGCCGTCTCTATGGCGGTTTCGTAGCTTTTTTCCACCTGAATCAGATCGGCCACCACGCCCCGGATCCCCGGCACTTTTTGTTTTTGCTCCATCACCCGGCGGATGCTGTTTCCGTAGCCGTCGTAACGCTCCGTCAGATTTTTCAAGGATTCCAAGCGGGAAGCTTCCCGGTGATAGGCCGTCTGGCCCACGTCCATCTGCGCGTTCTGCTCTTTGATCGTCTCTTGCAGACGTTCCACCTGCCGCTCCAATTTTTCATTTTTTTCCTGTAGCTCCTGGATACGCTTTGTGGTGGCCTGGCAATGGCTCTGCGCCTCTATAACGGACTCCTGCAGATTTTTCTCTTCCTCCAAAAGAGCGTCCAGGCGGGTCAGAATTCCTTCTTTTCGCGCCGTAAGCTGCTCCATCATCGCGTCGTACCGCTGGGCCTTTCCCTTGGTAGTCGCCCGGCTGTTCAGGATTTCAATGATCTCATTCTTGCCATCCTCCACGCTGGTCGTACTCTCCCGCAGGAAATCCTGCGTCTGCTCCAGCTGTTCCCCGGCTTTTTGCCGACGACTCTCCAATTCCTTCGTCTGCTGCGTCAGCTCCAGGCGTTCTCTGCGATAGTTTTCCAGCTCTTGCCGCCGCTTTTCCAGCTCCTCGGCGATATGGCCGCCGCGTTCCTGATAATGGGACGCTTTTTCCGTCTCTGTACGTATCTGTTCCGTAAAAAGCTCTCGCTGGCCCTCCATCTGCTGCCGGCGCAGAACGCTTTTTTGCAGACGCTCCTTACAACCGCCGATCTTTTCCTCCAGCTCCTCCAAAAGGCGTTCTACCCGCTCGTATTCCTGCTTCGTCGTCTCAAAGCTTTCCCGCGCCTTTGTAAGCTCATCGCTGCCAATCTGGTGCTTTTCCTTAAGCTTTTCCAGCTCTTCTTCCGCCTTTTCCATATCTAGAAAAAACAGGTGGATATCCAAGGCTTTCAGCTCTTCTTTTTTATTCAGGTAGATCCTGGCCGTCTCCGACTGCTTTTCCATCGGCGTAAGCTGACGAGTGACTTCATTTAAAATATCCGTCACCCGCAGAAGATTCTGCTTTTCCTCTTCCAGTTTTTTCAGCGCCGTATTTTTCCGCCGTTTAAATTTCACAATCCCGGCAGCTTCGTCGAAGAGCTCCCGGCGTTCCTCCGGCTTTCCGCTTAAGATCCGGTCGATCTGTCCCTGGCCAATGATGGAATAACCCTCCTGACCAATGCCGGTATCGTAAAACAATTCGTGGATGTCCCGCAGACGGCAGGCGGCGCCGTTCAGCTTATATTCACTTTCTCCAGAACGATAAAGCCGCCTAGTCACCGTAACCTCCTGATAGTCCACCGGAAGCTGCCGGTCGCTATTATCCAGCGTAATCGCCACGGAAGCAAAACTCAAGGGCTTACGATTCTGCGTGCCGGAAAAAATCACATCCTGCATACTGCCGCCCCGAAGCTGCTTCGCGCTCTGCTCGCCTAAGACCCAGCGAACCGCGTCGGCTACGTTGCTCTTCCCGCTGCCGTTGGGCCCTACGATGCCGGTAATCCCATTGTGGAACTCGAAGCAAAGTTTCTGAGCAAAGGACTTAAAGCCCTGGACCTCTATACTTTTCAAATACATGGGTCACCTATTGCTTTCCAAGAGTGCAGACAGCCTGATAAGCCGCCGCCTGCTCCGCCGCTTTTTTCGTATGACCCACGCCCTCGCCCAGTTTCTTTTGGTCTATAGAGACTTCCACGGTAAAACGCTTATCATGATCCGGACCCTCTTCGCCGATTACCCGATATACCAGCGGATTGCTGCCCTTTTCCTGCACCATCTCCTGGAGGATCGTCTTACTGTCGTAAAAAAGCTGCCGCTTTCCAGCGTCGTTGAGAATCGTCTTGTAAATAAACGTCTTCGCATGCTCCAGGCCGCCGTCTAAAAAAATCGCCCCGATCAATGCTTCCAGACCATCCGATACTAAAGAATCCCGCATCCGGCCGCCGGTCATCTCCTCGCCTCTGCCCAGCAGCAAAAATTTTTCAAATCCAAATTCCCGGGCGCATAAAGACAGCGTAGGCTCGCAGACCAGGCTGGAGCGCTTTCTCGTCAATTCGCCTTCCGGGCTTTCGGGATATTTCTCATATAAATATTCGCTGCATACCAATTCCAGCACCGCGTCGCCTAAAAATTCCAACCGCTCGTTGCTGCCCAGCTTTCCCTTTTTCCGCTCGTTGGCATAGGAGCTGTGGGACATGGCGTGGCGCAGCAGGGAAAAATCCCGGAAGCGGTAGCCTATTTTTTCTTCTAATATATGCAAATCTATCATGTGCAATACCTACCTCGATGTCGCCGCATAAGCCGCTTTTGGAAAAGCTTATAGGGCGGATATTTAATTTTATTCCAAAGCTTTCTGAATCATCCGGACCGTATCTCCGATCGTCGCGATATTCTCCGCGGCCGCCTGGTCGATTTCGATATCAAATTCTTCTTCAATGCCCATGATAATCTGGAACAGATCTAAAGAATCCGCTCCCAGGTCGTCCAGATAGGTCATTTCCTCCGTCAACAGCTCTGGCTCCATGTGCAGAACCTCCGCTGCGATCGCCGCTATTCTCTCCAGCTCCAATACTAAGCTTCCTCCTTAGGCGTCGGCTTTTCCAAATGAATATGCTCCTGGATCTTTTCATTGATCTTCTGCTGCTTAAACTGGACGCACTGGAAAATGGCGTGCTTGATTTCCACCGCCTTTGCGCTCCCATGGGTTTTTACCACCAGACCCTTTAAGCCCAAAAGCGGCGCGCCGCCGTACTCGCTGGCGTCAAAGGATTTCAGCGTAGATTTCAGAGCCGGCTTTACAAGCAGCGCGCCAATCTTGCTCTTTAAGCTGCTCATCATACTTTCCTTAATCTTTGAAATCAACGTAGCGCCCACGCCTTCGTATAGCTTTAGGATTACGTTGCCGACAAACGCTTCGCAGACGACCACGTCAGCGTAGCCGGCGGGAATCTCCCGCGCCTCGATGCTTCCTATAAAATGGATATCCTTGCATTCCTTCAGAAGAGGAAAGGTTTCTTTTACCAGCGCGTTTCCCTTTTCTTCCTCCGCGCCGTTATTGACAATCGCCACTTTGGGATTTTTGATCCCCACAACGTTTTCCATGTAGATGGCGCCCATTTTTGCAAACTGTACCAGATGGGAAGGACGGGCGTCCACGTTCGCGCCGCAGTCGATAAGAAGCGCCACGCCGTCCTTGGTGGGAATCAATGGAGCCAAAGGCGGCCTCTCCACGCCTTTGATCCTTCCCACCAATACCTGACCGCCCACCAGGACTGCGCCTGTACTTCCAGAGGAAACGAAAGCGTCGGCCTCCTTCTTTTTGACGAGATGTAAGCCTACAACGATAGAGGAATCCTTTTTCCCCCGAATGGCCATAACCGGCGGTTCCGCCGTTTCAATGACCTCTCTGGCGTCTACAATCTCGATCTGCTCCTTGGGATACGTATATTTTTTTAATTCCTCTGCAATCATTTCCTTTTTTCCGGTAAGCAGCACATGGATTTCTTTATTTTCCTGCACGGCCTCCACCGCGCCCTTTACCGGCTCGGCCGGCGCATAATCGCCGCCCATGGCGTCTACCACGATCCGCACTGTTTCTGACATGATTCCCTCCGTTCTTTTTAAGGGGTGTATCTGAAAAATGCTTTCTACATTGCGATGTCTGCAGAAATAATTTTTCAAACACACTCCAGATAACAAAAAGGAGCACTGCCCATCTTACGGCAATACTCCCGCATCCTTCCCGATCAATCCTGGGGAATGATTTCTCTCTTATTGTAGCTTCCGCAAGCCTTGCAGACCCTGTGGGGCATCATCAGTGCGCCGCACTTGCTGCACTTTACCAGATTGGGAGCAGTCATTTTCCAGGTTGCTCTTCTTTTATCTCTTCTGGCCTTGGAAGTCTTATTCTTGGGACATATGGACATCAGTTACACCTCCTTAAATTTGCTGAATATATCTCTGACAGCCGCCATCCGGGGATCCAAGCTTTCCTTTTCACAGCCGCAATCGCCGTGATTTAGATTCTGTCCGCACCGGCTGCAGATACCTTTGCAGGTCTTGCTGCATAAAACCTTTACTGGCCACTGCATCAATACTTCATCATAGACGAACTGATCTACATCCAAGTCTGTGCCTGTAATATAGCTGCTTTCATCCAGATTCCTGATTCGTTCTTCCTTCGAGAGCTTCATATCTACCCGCCGGAAAATATCCAAAGGGATTTCCACCGCCACTTCTTCCAGACAACGGTCGCAGGGAATCGCCACCGTCACGCGGCCTGCTCCCTTCAGCTCCAATACCTTATCTCCTGTATTGACAACAGATAAGACAAGAGGCGTCTTGGCAAGAATCGAAAAGCTGTCCGACTGCACGGGAAACGATTTCCATTCCAATTCCGTCTGCAGCTGCAGCGTCTCGCCCTCCCGATTCATAATATCTGCTAAATGAATATGCATGTCCGTCTCCTAATCATACCTCATAGATTATACCTGTCTTGGAGGTTTTTGTCAATGGATTTTTTGCTTGAATTTGGCGTTTTAGGACTATCGTACAAAAGCAGCGCCGATACTTCTTTGGCGCTGCTTTTGTACGTATCTTCTGATGCTTTCTTATACCAGTGCAACTGTCTCCCGGCAGATCGCCAGTTCTTCGTTTGTGGGAATCACGGCTACTTTTACTTTGGAGTCTGCGGTAGAAATCACGCAGTCGTCGCCGCGCTTTCCATTGGCTTCGGTATCCAACGTAATGCCCAGATAGCCCAGGTAACCCAGTACCTTTTCACGTACCAGGCAGGCGTTCTCGCCGATACCCGCGGTAAAGGCAATGGCGTCCACGCCGTTCATTGCAGCCACATAGGAGCCGACGTATTTCGCCACGCGATAGCAGAACACTTCCATAGCGTTGGCGGCCAGCTCATTTCCTGCTTCCATGCCCTCTTCCAGATCGCGGAAATCGCTGGAGAGCTTAGATAAGCCCTGTACGCCGGACTTCTTATTCAGAACGTTCATGATCCCCGCAATGTCCAGGTTTTCCTTCTTCGCGATGAATTCCATGATAGCCGGATCAATATCACCGGAACGAGTGCCCATTACAAGGCCCTCCAGCGGCGTTAAGCCCATGCTAGTATCCACGCACTCGCCGTTTACTACCGCGCTGATGGAAGCGCCGTTGCCCAGATGGCATACGACGATCTTGGAATTGGCCAGATCCAGGCCCAGGAATTCCGCCGCGTGTTTGGATACGAAGCTGTGGGAGGTTCCGTGGAAGCCGTATCTTCTGACTTTATATTTCTCATAGTATTCGTAGGGAAGGCCGTAGAGATACGCCTTCGCCGGCATTGTCTGATGGAAAGCGGTGTCAAATACGGCTACCATCGGTACGCCCGGCATCAGCTCCTGGCAAGCGCGGATACCGATCAGATTCGCCGGATTGTGCAGAGGCGCCAGATCGTTGCACTCCTCGATCGCCGCCAGCACTTCGTCGCCGATCACTACGGAGGAAGCAAATTTCTCGCCGCCATGTACCACGCGATGGCCTACGGCGTTTACTTCCTTCAAGCTCTGAATCGCGCCGGTTTTTTCGTTTACCAGAGCGTCCAGCACCATTTGGATCGCTTCTTTATGGGTGGGCATAGCCGCTTCGGTCACTTCCTTATCGCAGCCGTCCTTCTGGTATACTAATCTTCCGTCGATGCCGATTCTTTCGCAAAGGCCCTTTGCCAGAACCGCCTCTGTATCTGAATTGATCAATTGATACTTCAAAGAAGAGCTTCCGCAATTGATTACCAATACATTCATGATTTTATTCTCCTAATACTTTTCCTATTTGTTTTTCGATTTTCATTTACGCGGACTGGCACTGTACGGCGGTGATCGCCACAACGCCTACGATATCCTCTGAGGAGCAGCCTCTGGATAAGTCGTTCACCGGTTTAGCGATGCCCTGGGTGATGGGGCCATACGCCTCTGCCTTGGCCAGACGCTGGGTCAGCTTGTAGCCGATATTTCCCGCATCCAGATCCGGGAAGATCAGTACGTTGGCCTTTCCAGCCACGTCGCTGCCGGGAGCCTTAGAAGCGCCTACGCTGGGAACGATCGCAGCGTCCAACTGGAATTCGCCGTCCAGCTTTAAGGACGGATGCTCTTCCTTAGCGATCTTTACAGCTTCTACGACCTTATCCACATCGGGATGCGCCGCGCTGCCCTTGGTGGAATGGGACAGAAACGCTACGACCGGCTCTTCCTGCACCAGCTGCTGGAAGGATTCCGCAGAAGAACCTGCGATCGCGGATAATTCCTCCGGCGTCGGATTCTGGTTCAGGCCGGAATCCGCAAAAACAAAGGTGCCGTTTGCACCATATTCACAATTCGGTACGGCCATAACAAAGAAGGCGGATACCAGCTTGGTGCCCGGTTTCGTCTTTAAAATCTGCAGGCAGGGGCGTAAAGTGTCTGCGGTGGAATGGCTGGCGCCGGATACCATGCCGTCTGCGTCGCCCATCTTTACCATCATCACGCCGTAATATAAATACTGATTCAGAAGGATCTCCTTTGCCTTCTCCGGGGTCATGCCCTTTTTCTGCCTTAATTCTACTAATTTATCGATATAGGCGGCGGTCTTTTCGGAGGTAGCCGGATCTACGATCTTCGCGCCTGTAATATCCAAGCCTTCAGAATTCTTCTGCACCTCTGCCTCGCTGCCAACTAAAATAACGTCCGCAATGCCTTCCTTTAAGATCATCGCCGTCGCTTCCAGCGTCCGCCTGTCCTCTGTCTCCGGTAAAACGATCACCTTTTTGTCAGCTCTTGCTCTTTCCTTGATTCCATCAATAAATCCCATGATTTGATGACTCCTTTCGTTTTTTCTCTATCCACGCTAAAGCAGATCGCTGATAAAAAATACCGCGTATTTCGCACCGCTTTTATCAGTTATTTCCATTATACCCCTAGTTTCCTTGTATTTCAAGCATTTCCATGCTAGAATAAGCGGAAATTAGATGACTGGTTTCCCATTCACACTGTGTATGCTAGGAATGGCGTTTCGCCCGTTTGCAACCGCCTGCGGCGAGAAATCAAAGGCTTTTACGGTCAAATACACCTTCTCCGTCTTATGCTACAAATGAGCGCTGGAACGAAAGTAGTTTCTTAAAAATAATCGCTGAAAAAAAAGAGATTCCATCCTATGAAAGTTGTCGGATTAATCGCAGAATACAACCCCTTTCACCGGGGACATCAATATCATATAGAAGAAAGTAAAAAAAAGACAAAGGCCGATTATACCGTTGTCGTCATGAGTGGGGATTTCGTCCAGCGGGGCGCGCCGGCCGTGATGGATAAGCACGGCCGGGCCTATCTGGCCCTCGTTCACGGGGCAGATCTCGTCCTGGAGCTGCCCGTCTCCTACGCCTGTGCCAGCGCGGAATTTTTCGCCTGGGGAGCCGTCTCTTTACTGGACGGCCTTGGCGTCGTCACCCATCTATCCTTTGGCAGCGAACAGGGCGAAATCGCGCCCTTTTTAGCGGCGGCCGACCTCCTTTTAAAGGAACCGGCGTCCTATCGGGACAAGCTTCGGAAGGAATTAGCAAAGGGCCGCCCTTTTCCCGCCGCCATGGCAGAGGCCCTTGGCTTCTGTATGAAAGAGTCGCTCTTTCCCACCAAAAATCTTTCGCAATTTCTAGCCGGTCCCAATAACATTCTAGGCCTGGAATACTGCAAGGCCCTGAAAAAGCTGCAAAGCCCCATCTCTCCGGTCACGGTTCGCCGAAAGGGCGGCGGATACCACGACGGCGTTCTTTCGCCCTTCGCCTCGGCGACGGGCATCCGCGGGGAATTAAAAGAAAATCCCCGGTGGCCGCTGCTCTTTTCCACGCTTCCCGAAGCTTCTTTCACTCGTTTGCGGGAAGGCTACGGGCAAACGCTGCCGCTTTGGGAGGACGATCTTTCCCTGCTCCTTCGATACCGGCTGCTGTCGGAAACCGCCGAGAGCCTGTGTGCTTACCAGGATGTCACTCCCGCCCTGGCACGGCGCATCAAAAGGCTGGAAAATCAATTCATATCCTTTTCACAGTTTGCCGCCCTTGTAAAAACAAAGGATATGACCTATACCCGCATCTGCCGTTCCCTGCTGCATATCCTGCTCTGCCAAAAGGAACCGCAGCCCATCGCCTACGCGCGCGTCCTGGGTATGAAAAAGGAAACCCGCCCGCTCCTTTCTGCAATCAAAGAAAAAAGCCGGCTGCCGCTGCTGACAAAATTAGCCAACAGCGACGCCCGGCTGACCGCCGCGGGGAAAAAAGCCCTGCAAGCAGACGTATTCGCTTCCAATCTCTACGAAAGCATTCTATGCGAAAAATTCGGAAAACGCTATCTGCACGAATACCAAAAGCAGATCATCGTCCTGTAAAGACCCTCGCCCTTAATTCTTAAAGCTGTGAATCGGCGCCGGGATCCGGCCGCCTCTGGCCACAAAAGTCTCGCAAGAAAAGGCGTTAACTGGCAGAATCGGCGCATAGCCCAAAAGTCCGCCAAACTTCGCCACTTCGCCCACGCCCTTACCAATCACGGGAATGATCCGCACGGCCGTCGTTTTCTGATTCACCATTCCGATCGCCGCTTCGTCCGCAATGATACCGGAGATCGTGCTGGCGGGCGTATCCCCCGGTATGGTGATCATATCCAGCCCCACCGAGCAGACGCAGGTCATGGCCTCCAGCTTTTCAATCGTCAGCGCGCCAGCATTCACCGCGTCAATCATCCCCTGATCTTCACTGACCGGAATAAATGCGCCGCTAAGGCCCCCCACGGCGGAAGATGCCATAACGCCGCCCTTTTTCACCTGATCGTTCAAAAGAGCCAGCGCCGCCGTCGTCCCAGGCGCACCCACAGACTCCAGGCCGATCTCTTCTAGGATCCCGGCCACACTGTCGCCCACCGCCGGCGTAGGCGCCAGGGAAAGATCCACGATGCCAAAAGGCACCTCCAGCCGCCGGGAGGCCTCCTGAGCTACCAGCTGTCCGACACGAGTCACTTTAAAGGCCGTGCGCTTGATCATTTCGCAAAGGGTCTCGAAATCCTTTCCCCGGACTTCCTCCAACGCCGTTTTTACCACGCCGGGGCCGCTGACGCCCACATTGATAATGCAGTCCGCTTCCGTCACGCCGTGGAACGCCCCGGCCATGAAGGGATTGTCATCCGGCGCGTTGCAAAATACCACCAGCTTCGTACAGCCCCGAGAATCCTCTTCCTTCGTGGCCTTTGCCGTCTCCACGATAATTTCGCCCATCAGCTTTACCGCGTCCATATTGATACCGGTTTTCGTGGAGCCTACGTTGATGGAACTGCATACCCGTTCCGTCTGGGCCATCGCCTGGGGGATGGAACGCATCAGCCGTTCGTCCGCCGGCGTCATCCCCTTAGAAGCCAGTGCGGAATAGCCGCCCAGGAAATTCACGCCCACTTCCCTGGCCGCCTGATCCAGCGTCCGGGCAATGGAGACGAAATCTTCCGCCGAGCGGCAAGCCGCGCCGCCCACCAAAGCGATGGGCGTAATGGAAATCCGTTTATTCACGATGGGAATGCCGTATTCCATTTCGATCTCTTCGCCGACGGCTACCAGGCGGGCCGCCTTCTTTGTGATTTTCTCGTAAATCTTCTGTTTCAGCTTTTCAAGATCTGCGTCGATACAGTCCAGAAGGCTGATCCCCATCGTGATCGTACGCACGTCCAGGTTTTCCTGTTCGATCATTTTGCTCGTTTCATTTACTTCCCATATATTAATCATCTGCTCACCCTATATCCTGTGCATCTTATTGAAAATGTCCTCATGACGACAATGAATGACCACGCCGATCTCTTCTCCCAGGCTGGCCAGTTCCTTGGAGAGAACGCCTATATCCTTGGGGGATTTACTGGTATCCGTGACCATCATCATATTGAAATAGCCCTGGACGATCGTCTGGGAAATGTCCAGGATATTCACCTGGTTTTCGGCCAGATAGGTGCATACCCGGGCAATGATGCCGATGGTATCCAGCCCTACCACAGTAATGATATTCTTTTTCATCGTGTCCTCCTTTTATGTACTGCGTATTTCTATTCTTTCTATGTATCATAGGGTAATCAGCTCGGAGCGCCTGGAACGTCCCGCCACCTGAATCTGAAAATCTTCCGCCCGGTAGGGATTTTCTCCCAGCGTTACCTCCTGACAAACCGTTTGGTACGCCAGCTCTTCCATGTTATTTTCCTGGCTCAAATGCCCTAAGAGAACTGCTTTTAGCTGATCGTGCAAAAGGCGGCAGAGCAGTCGGCCGGCATTTTCATTGGAAAGATGTCCCCGATCGCCCAATATCCGGCATTTCAGATAATACGGATAACCGCCCGCCTGCAGCATCCGGACGTCGTGATTCGCTTCTAAGAGCAGCGCGTTCACCCGCCGGAGATTTTCCACGATATAGTCGTTAAACGTCCCCAAATCCGTCGCGATGCCTACGGACTGACTGCCGCACTGCAGGCGATACCCCACCGGCTGCGCCGCGTCGTGGGAAATCGTAAAGGGCCGTATCTGCAAATCCTGAATCCAAAAATCCGCATCCTCGGAAATTTCCCGAAAAATCCCCTCCGGCAGCTTTCCCACCTGGGACATGGCACAAATGGCCGCGATCGTCCCCTTTGTGGCATAAATAGGAAGCTTATACCTCCTGGCCAGCACACCCAGCCCCTTTACGTGGTCGTAATGTTCATGGGTTACCAAAATTCCATCCATATCCCGCATAGACATATCAATGGATTGCAAGCCGCATTCAATGCGCTTTCCGCTGATCCCCGCGTCCACCAGCACATGGGCCGTCTCGCCGCCCACGTAAATACAATTGCCGCTGCTGCCGCTGGCAATACTGCAAAGTCTCATAAACCGCGCATCCTTTCCTCAATCTGCCGGCAAGTACGGCCGATATCTCCATTATTTTCGATTCGACAAGTACACCGCCGGGCAAATTCCGTCCTGGAAAGCTGATTGGCAAAAAGCCCGTCAATTCGCTCGTCGGAATATCCCCGGCTCTCGATCAGCCGCCTGCGGCGCACTTCTTCATCCGCATCAATATACCACACTTCGTCGCAAAATGCATCATATTTCTCTTCCAGAAAAAGCGCCGCCTCCAGGAAAAAGAAGGGAGTGCCTCGTTTCTTCTCCTCGTCGATCCGCTGTAAAATATATTCTTTTACCCGGGGATGGATGATCGAGTTTAGCTTTTTCAAACGCTCGGCATCAGAAAATACCTGCGCCGCCACCTTTTGTCGATCGATACTCCCATCCGCGCGCAGCACCTGCGCGCCGAAAAGCTCCGTCACCGGTTCATAGCAGCTTTCCCCCGGCTGCAGCAGCAAATGGCCCACCTTATCCGCCTCCAGGACTACGCCTGGATAATTCTCCCGAATATATCCTAACACCGTGCTTTTCCCGGCGCCCGCGCCGCCGGTAATTCCTATGATTTTCATCTATTTCGCCTCGTACCAATTCTCTCCCGTATGCATATCTACCTCCAGCGATACCAGAAGCTGCGCCGCGCCTTTCATTTCCTCCTCCAATAAGGCGGAAACCGCCGGCAGCTCCTCTATATACGTTTCAATCAGCAATTCGTCGTGCACCTGCAAAAGCAGCCGAGACTTTAGATGCTCGTCTTTTAGCCTCTGGTGTACCCGGTTCATGGCAATCTTGATAATATCTGCGGCGCTTCCCTGGATCGGGGAATTCATCGCGATTCGCTCGCCAAAGGAACGCTGCATAAAATTGCTGGATTTCAATTCAGGAATGGGCCGCCGCCGCCCAAACATCGTCGCCACATAGCCGTCCTTTTTCCCCTGAGCCACCAGACCGTCCAGAAAGCCCTTGATCTTCGGATACGTATCGAAATACCGCTGAATATATTCCGCCGCTTCTTTCTTTGTAATGCTGAGATCCTGGCTTAAGCCAAAAGAGCTGATGCCGTAGACGATGCCAAAATTTACCGCCTTGGCGTTGCGCCGCTGCAGAGCGGTCACCTCCTCAAAGGGCACGTGGAAGACCTGAGAAGCCGTGATCCTGTGGATATCCTGCGCCTCCTGATAGGCCTGAATCAATTTTTCATCCCCAGACATATGGGCCAGCACGCGCAGCTCAATCTGGGAATAATCTGCGTCCAGAAAGACACAGCCCTCCTTGGGAACGAAGACCTTGCGGATCAGCCTTCCCAGCTCCATGCGCACAGGGATATTCTGCAGATTCGGCTCCGTGCTGCTGATCCTTCCGGTCGCCGTGATCGTCTGATGGAACGTGGAATGAATCCGGCCGTCCTCGCCAATGCAGCCGTATAACCCGTCCGCATAGGTGGATTTTAACTTAGTAAGCTGGCGATATTCCAGAATATCCTGAATGATCGGCGCCTGAGGCGCCAGACGTTCCAGCACATCCGCCGCTGTGGAATAGCCCGTCTTCGTCTTCTTCCCGCCGGGAAGCTGCATTTTTTCGAAAATGATCCCGCCCAACTGCTTGGGTGAATTGATGTTGAATTTCTCTCCCGCCTGGATATAGATCTTCTCTTCCAGCTCCTGGATGCGCACCAAAAGCTGCTCGCCATAGGCCTGCAATTCCTCCGGCTTGACAAGAATCCCCTCCTGTTCCATCGCATGCAGCGTAAAGGCCAACGGCATTTCCATTTCCAGGAAAACCCGCTCCATGCCCTGCTCCTTCAAGGCTTTCGTAAGCGCCGGCTGCACCGCCAGCGCCACACCGGCCATAAAACCCCAAACTTGTCCGGCCTCTTCGGGCTTTTCTAAAAAGGCCGCCGATAGGGAAAGCTTTCCAATCAGCTCGCCCTGGGAAGGCAGCATGCTCTGCAGGTATTCGCCGGCCAGATCCTCATAGGGATACGCAGATTTCAATGGGTTTAAAAGATACGCCGCGATACTCGCGTCGAAGGTACCCGCCGGCCCCGGCAGGGAGATCTGCTTGAGAATCCCCTTCACATCCATCGTACACAGCAGAGGCCCGCCGGCAAGCTCCTTCACCTTCTCTTTTAAGTACCCTTCGGTTAAAAAGCCCTGGCAGGCGAGAAAGAATGTTTGCTTTTCAAGCGCCAGCGCCACGCCAAAAAGCCTTTTTTCATCTCCCGCCGTCTGCAGCCCAACCGCTGGCAGGATGGCCGCTTCCCGGAAAATCTCCTCCGCTTCCGCCAGCTCTGTACAAACTGCAAAGCTCATCTCCCAGGACTGCGCCGGGGCCGGAGTGCTGGCAAAACGACTCAGCAGATTTTTAAATTCCAGCTTTCGGAAGTATTCGTACGCCTCCGGCGTATAAAAATCGCCAACCCGGGCACACTCCTCCTCCAGCATAATCGGCGCATCCGTCTGGATCGTCGCCAGCTTTTTGCTCAATACCGCCAAATCATAGTGTTCCCGCAGAGATTCCCTGGCCTTATTGGGCTTTATTTCCTCCAGATGCGCGTATGCGTTTTCAATGGTGCAAAATTCTACAATTATCTTTGTCGCCGTTTTTTCTCCCACGCCGGGAATGCCGGGAATATTGTCGGCCGTATCGCCCATCAGAGCCTTTAGCTCAATAATCTGGGGCGGCGTCACCTGGTATTTCTCCAGCACCTGCGCCTCCCGGTAATCCTCGATTACAGTCTTTCCCTTCACGGTCTTGGGCACCCGGACGAGGATATGCGCCGTCGCCAATTGCAAAAGATCCCGATCGCCGGAAAGAATCGTCACTTCCATCCCTTTCGCCTCGCAGCGCTTCGCTAAAGTCCCCAGCAGATCATCCGCCTCGTAGCCGGCTTTTTGCACAATGCAGATCCCCATGGCGCCTAAGACTTCCTGCAAAAGCGGCACCTGCTCCCGCAGCTCCTTAGGCATAGCCTTTCTGGTTCCTTTGTATTCCGGGAACATCCCATGGCGAAAGGTCGGCGCATGGACGTCAAAGGCCACCGTCAGGTAATCTGGCCCCTCCTCCTCAAGAATCTTAAAAATGATATTCAAAAAGCCGTACACGGCTCCCGTATGCTTTCCTTCGGAATTCGTCAGGTCCGGCAGACCGTAAAACGCTCTGTTTAAAATACTGTGCCCGTCAATCAGCAGAATTTTTTCACTCATTCCTACCTCCATGCCCTTCGGCGCTCTGCCAGAGAATATGCTCTACGCGTAGTATCGTTTTTTAGTATACACTATTCGTTTCTTTTTTTAAAGAAAAAATGTGCCGCTCTTACATATCCGTAAAAGCAACACGTCTATCATTCCTCGCATATTAGGCTGCTCAAAATAGAAACAGCCATCCGAACAGCGCCAGCAGCGCACCTACGCCGCCGCATAGAAAAAGCAACCCTATAAAACGCTGCACTTTCCAATTCGTCACGCGCCATTCCCGTTTTTTCAGATCCTGCTCTAGCAGGCGTTTCATATTCATTGTGCCGCCCAGCTCTCCATCCAAATGCTGAATCGCCATGGAAACAGTAAAATACGTTTCTAACTCCTCATAACACGCGGGGCATTCCCGCACGTGAGCAATAAAACGCTCCGTCTCCTTCAGAGACAGGCTATGATTAATATAGCCGTTCACCAGGCTTTCCGCCGTTCTGCAATCCATATTTTGTACCGCGCCTTTCTTTCGTACTATTATAATCGCACTGCCGCCGGAAAGCAAGCGCATTTGTAACGATTCAGCCTACGGCTTCATAGCTACAGAATCTGTCTATTCCAAGTCGCTTATGGCGAGGGAGAGATTCCCCCTCGGCTGCCTATATGTATTCTTGCTGACTTTGCAGCAAGTGCAAAGTCCTGATCCAAATAGATACGCGCGTTTCGCAATTCCGTCGTCCAAAGCTTGAAATCCGCCGCCTTCGGCAGTATACTATACAGAAAATCACAGCAAAGGAGTACGAAAGATGAAAACCTTCACTTGGACCCATAAAGCGCAGTATTATGAAACAGACCAGATGGGCATTATCCATCATTCCAATTATATTCGATGGTTTGAAGAAGCCCGTGTATTTTTCCTGGAATCCATCGGCTATCCCTACGACCGCTTGGAGCAAGAAGGCATCTTAAGCCCCGTACTGGAGATCAACTGCCAGTACCTCTCGATGACGGCCTTCGGCGATTCGGTAGAAATCAAGACGTACGTGAAAGCCTTCAACGGCGTCCGGATGACTTTCGGCTACGAGATTTACGACGCGGCCACCGGGGAGATCCGCGCCAAAGGTAGCAGCAGCCACTGCTTCATAGATAAGCAGAAGAAACTCCTTTCCCTGAAACGCTCCTACCCGGAGATTTACCGGCTGCTGACAGACTGCCTGTAAGACGCTCTTTCATTTGGCCGGTACAGAAAGCTTGCCACCGGCAACCTTTTGGCCTACGATGGCATACAGAAACCTGTAACCAGCAACCTTTTGGCCTACTAAGGCATCCAAATATGCGCCGCCGTCAGGGCCAGCAAGTAAAGCACCGGCTGATGAAGCATATAGATCCAAAGACTATTCCTTCCCATCTCCTCCAGAACGGGCAAATGAAAATCTAAAAACCGTTCCTTACGCCCCCGCAAAAGCCGCCACAGAAAATAGCCGGCGCAAAACATAAAAATCCCCGGAAGCATCGGCACATAGTCGCTGCTGTAAAATCCAGGGAACGGAAAACCCAAAGCCGCGCTCAGCCAATTCCTATAAAACGCCTCTGGCAAAACCACCAGCGGCCTTCCAAAAAATCCCAGATATCCGCGGCTTACCGGCCGGGTGAAGAAAAAGAGAAGCAAAGAAGTGCCAAGCCCTCTCCAGGCGGGAAACCGCCGCAGCAATTTTTCCAAGGGGATCATGCACAGCATCGACGCCCCCAGAAAGCTTAAAACGCCAAAAAAAATCCTCTCCGCCGGCATCACCGTCCAGGTCACCAAAGAAACCACCGCCCCCATGGCAAAGACCAGCAGGCCACGCTTTGCCCGGCGCCGTCCCAAATTCCAGGAGATTCCGGAGATTACCACAAACAGCCAGCAGATCTCCTGCTGCCAGAAATATACGCCTCTGCCGCCGTACCAGTCCATCGGTGCCTGCGTCATATACTTCAGATCGTACAGAAAGTGAAATACCAGCATTTGCGCCATGGCAAATCCCCGCAGAGTATCCAACGCACGGTAACGCATACTTCCTTCCATAAGAATGGCCCCCTTTCTTCTATAATATAAAGACTTATAAAACCCCGGAGTCAAAACCCCGGGGCCGTCTGTTCTTATGCCAATAGCTCGTCCGCCATTTTTTCCATTGTCTCTATATCTGCTTCCTTCATCACGGACTTTAAAGATACCGTCTGCTCGCAGATCGTGATATTCTTCATGCCTTCCAAATACGCCCGCATCAGCTTGCCGGCTGCCGGCGCCCAGGAACCGTTTTCCATAATAGCCGCCTTTTTGTTCTGGAAATTCTTAATCTTCAGATGATATAGAAAATCCTCCATCACTGGAAAGAGACTGGCATCGTACGTGGGGCAGGCCACAATCAGCTTATCGTAGCGATAGGCCTGTCCGATCACCTCCGCCATATCCGCCCGGGCCAGATCATAGACCTTCGCTACCGCGCCCTTATCCCGTAAGATCTCCTCCAGCTTTTTGACGGCTGTTCTTGTATTTCCGTGGATAGATGCATAGGCAATCACCACGCCTGCTTCCTCCGCCTGATAGCTACTCCAGGTCTGATATTTCTCCAGATAGAATCCCAGATCTTCTTTCAGGATCGGGCCGTGCAGCGGGCAGATCGTCGCGATGTCTAAACCAGCCGCCTTTTTCAGCAATGCCTGCACCTGCGTGCCATACTTTCCGACGATATTAATAAAATATCTTCTAGCTTCATCCAGCCATTCTTCCTCAGCGTCCAACGCGCCGAATTTACCAAAAGCATCCGCGGAAAACAGAATTTTTTCGGAGCTTTCATAGCTTACCATGACCTCCGGCCAATGCACCATTGGCGCCATGACAAAGGTTAGCGTGTGGGAACCAAGCGACAGTGTATCGCCTTCCCGCACTGTCACTCCCCGATGCCCCAGATCCAAAGAAAAAAACTGCGGCATCATCTGTATTGCCTTCGCAGAAGCCACAATCTTCATGGATGGATACTTGTCCGCCAGAAGCTGTACGCTGCCCGCGTGGTCCGGCTCTAAATGAGAAACTATCAGATAATCCGGCGTACGCCCTGCTAAGGCCTCCTCCAAATTCTTCATCCATGGTTCTGTTCCTCTTGGATCCACCGTATCCATTATAGCAACCTTTTCATCCAGGATCACGTAAGAATTGTACGTCACCCCATTGGGCACCGCATACTGACTCTCAAATAAGTCGATGCTTCTATCGTTTACGCCCACATATTTTACAGCATTGGAAATAGTCATATCCCACATCCTGCAATCCTCCTGTCCTTTCGTAAAATCCGATATTATACAGTCCGGCCTTTTCGCCTTCGCCGTAGATTATAACCCGAATCGCAGATGCTTGTAAAGGGAATGTCTGGGAAAATTTGCAATATGGACGCTTTCTAAAATCCATCTCTAGGATCTGGCGCTTTTAATCCCCCGCAGAATATTTCTGTAGGAAAGTTCCTGTAAAAGATGCAGGCTTTCTACGCCTATCCCAAACTCTGAAAGGAAATCCGGGTTTTCCATAAAGAACGCCCTCTGCTCCTCTTCCGGCAGGTCTAACAGATAATCTTCATAATAATCCATATCGTCGCCTGCAACCAATCTCCAAAACCGCTCTTGTTTTTCTTTTGTCAATTCGTTCATCGCCATGGCCGGACAGCTCCTTTTTTCTTCATTATATTCGTAATTACGAAGATGTTCAAGTATAAAAATACCATTTATGCTAAAAATTATTATGCATCACGCATCAAAAGAGGTAATGCAATGATTGATTATTCCCCGTTCTGGAAAACTCTGGACGCGTCCCCGGAAAACTGGTACACCCTGACGAAAAAGCATCATATGTCTCACAGTACGTTGTACCGGCTGAAACATAACCAGGACATTTCTATGAAAACAATGAACGATCTGTGTCGCATCCTGCATTGTAAGATCCAGGATATTGCCCAATATATTCCTTCCGATACAGATCAGCTTTTATAAGCATACCTTATTATTATTCTCCTTTATTTTAGCGTTTATTACGCTAAAAGTCAATAGCGGATATAACTCTGCGTTACACTGGCTATTATACAGAAAGCTTGTTGCTGCCTGTATGAGCCGACGCTACTGGAGGGAGGTTTCCATGAACTATTTACAGAGAATTCGGAATCTGCGGGAAGATCATGATTACACCCAAGCATATATTGCACATCTTCTGCATATCAGCCAACGGACCTATGCCGACTATGAACTGGGGCATACCCGAATTCCTTTGGATACTATGATCCGGCTGGCCAATATTTATAATGTGGATATGAATTACATTTGCTGCATTACCCGCAAGCAAATGCCTTTTCCTATCAATTGATACGCAGCATACGACAGAAATATTTCCAAAAAACGAAATTTTTTTATATTTTTTTCTTTTGCTCTTCTTTCCAAAGACAACTTTTTTCCTCTACAAGGAAAATTTCTTCGAAACGGAGGACCGAATCCCTCCCAATTCTTTCTATATGATTTCATACACCAAACAAAGGATACGCCTTTAATACGACAGTTTCTTTCATCTCTCCTCTCCTTAGCGTTTATTGCTCTATTTCTTTATAGCGTATATTCCACCGGGTTAAACTATTTGTACATTTTTGGGGCATATTTTGCCCAAATAAATTTTGTAGTTCTTTTTTGCCTGCAAAGAGAAAAAAAGGACGACGCAAAGTCAAAATTTTTTAATCAGGGAGGAAATTCTCATGGACTATCTACAAAGAATCCGCAACCTGCGGGAAGATCACGATTATACCCAGGCATACATCGCGCATCTTTTGCATATCAGCCAGCGGACCTACGCCGACTATGAACTGGGCAAGACGAGAATCCCACTGGATTCTATGATCAAGCTGGCCGGCATTTACGATGTGGATATGAATTATATTTGCTGCATTACCGAGGAGCCGGCGCCCTATCCGGGAGAAAATAAGACGCAGGAGCCCTAGATCGCCAAAGGGCGCCGCCCGAAAACGTTGTCTATTCCCGAAAAAATTTGTAACTATTTCGTTTTCGGCCGCATAGTTACAAAATCTGCCCATTCCAAGTCGCCTCACGGCGAGGAATAGATTCCCTCCCGGCTAAATTCACACGTTCTTACAAACTTTGCAGTAAATGCAAAGTCCTGGTCCGAACTGTTACAAAAATTTGGCCAAACGCATAGGTTTTTCTTGTGTTTAGGGGACTGATGTTATATAATTTTGGATGGTTCGTAAGGTTTGAACCGCCTGACACAGCAAACGCAAGAAAAGGACGGGTGAAATATTATGGAGAAAAAAGAGTTACTGTATGAAGGAAAGGCAAAAAAGGTATTTGCCACAGAAGATCCCGATGTGGTAATCGTAGACTATAAGGATGACGCCACCGCTTTCAACGGAGAGAAAAAAGGCACGATTATGGGAAAGGGCGCCATCAATAACCGCATGACCAATCATGTATTCAAACTTTTTGAAAAAGCCGGAGTGCCGACCCATCTGATCGAAGAATTAAGCGACCGAGAAACCGCCGTAAAGAAAGTCGAAATTGTTCCCTTAGAAGTCATCGTCCGCAACGTAGCGGCGGGCAGCTTTTCCAAGCGTATGGGCGTGGAGGAAGGCCGCGAGCTGCTCTGCCCGATTCTGGAATTCAGCTACAAGAACGACGATCTGGGCGATCCTTTCATCAATGATTATTACGCGCTGGCCCTGGGACTGGCTACCCGGGAAGAGTTGGATAAAATCGCCGAATATACCTTCAAGGTTAACGATATCATGAAAGAATATTTCCTGCAGGCCGGCATCAAGCTGATCGACTTCAAAATCGAATTTGGCCGCTACAAAGGAGAATTGCTCCTAGCCGACGAGGTTTCTCCAGATACCTGCCGTCTATGGGATGTAGAGACGAATAAAAAGCTGGACAAAGACCGTTTCCGCAGAGATCTTGGAAATGTGGAAGAAGCCTACAATGAAGTCTTTCATCGCCTGGGCTTGGCTTAAAGAGGAGAACGTATGAGTACAGACAGATATCAAAGCCCCTTGTCCGAACGTTACGCCAGCAGGGAAATGCAATATATCTTTTCCCAGGATATGAAATTTACTACCTGGCGACGGCTTTGGATCGCACTGGCAGAAACAGAAAAAGAACTGGGGCTGCCCATTACCCAGGAGCAGATTGACGAATTAAAGGCCCACGTCTCGGACATCAACTACGACGTGGCCAGGGAACGGGAAAAGCAGGTGCGTCACGACGTCATGTCCCATGTGTACGCCTACGGCGTGCAATGCCCCAATGCCAAAGGCATCATCCATCTGGGCGCGACTTCCTGCTATGTAGGCGATAATACCGACATCATCGTTATGACGGAAGCCTTAAAGCTGGTGCGCAAAAAGCTGGTCAACGTAATCGCCCGGCTGGGAGATTTCGCCGAAAAATATAAGGCGCAGCCTACGCTGGGTTTTACCCACTTTCAGCCGGCCCAGCCTACGACTGTCGGAAAACGGGCCACCTTGTGGATGCAGGAATTCCTGATGGACTTAGAAGATCTGGAATACGTCCTTGGCTCCATCAAGCTGCTGGGCTCCAAGGGAACCACCGGCACCCAGGCCAGCTTTCTGGAATTGTTCAACGGCGACCAGCTAAAAGTCGATCAGCTCGATCCGATGATCGCCAAAAAGATGGGCTTCTCCGCTTGTTATCCTGTATCCGGGCAGACTTATTCCCGGAAGGTAGATACGCGGGTGGCGAATATTCTGGCCGGCATTGCCGCCAGCGCCCACAAGTTTTCCAACGACATCCGCCTTTTGCAGCACTTAAAGGAAGTCGAGGAACCCTTCGAAAAGAACCAGATCGGCTCTTCCGCCATGGCATACAAGCGAAACCCCATGCGCAGCGAACGGATCGCGTCCCTCTCTCGCTATGTACTAACCGACGCTTTGAATCCGGCCATCACCTCTGCGACCCAGTGGTTCGAACGGACGCTGGACGATTCCGCCAATAAGCGGCTGAGCATCCCCGAGGGCTTCCTGGCGGTGGACGGCATTTTGGATCTGTGTCTGAATGTGGCGGACGGCCTGGTCGTTTACCCCAAGGTCATCCACAAGCACTTGATGGCGGAGCTGCCCTTTATGGCCACGGAAAATATTCTGATGGACGCCGTAAAGGCTGGCGGCGACCGGCAGGAGCTTCACGAGAGAATCCGCGAGCTTTCCATGGAAGCGGGCCGGCACGTGAAGGAAGAGGGCCTGGAAAACAATCTGCTGGAGCTGATCGCCGCGGACGACGCTTTTGGACTTTCCAGGGAAGAATTAGAAAAGGCTATGGATCCATCCCTTTATACCGGCCGCGCTAAGGAACAGGTGGAAGCCTTCCTTTCCCAGGTGATCGCTCCCGTACTGGAGGGCCACAGAGAACTTCTTGGAATGAAAGCGGATATTCAGGTATAACGCCAAAAGAAAGAAAACCGGCCCATCCACAATCGGCGGCGGTGACTGGTAACAAATGGTAAAATATGTACTCTCGGAATCCCTCTGTGCTTGATTTTGCGAGATGATTTTTTGTCAGATGTGTATAAATTTATGAGGCGTACGTGGAACGTACGTTGATGAAATTTGCGTGCATCTGGCGGAAAATCAGCCGCAAAGGCAGATGTAGGGGAGATTCCAAAAGTACATAAATGCAAGAGGAGGAAAAGATATGATTAAAGCAGTGGTAGGCGCAAACTGGGGAGATGAAGGAAAAGGAAAAATTACGGACATGCTGGCAAAGGAAGCCGACATGATCGTAAGATTCCAGGGCGGCGCGAACGCAGGCCATACGATCGTCAACGACTATGGAAAATTTGCACTGCATACCCTGCCCTCCGGCGTTTTTTACGAGCATACGACCAGTATCATCGGCAACGGCGTCGCTCTAGACGTTCCCCGGCTTTCTGAAGAAATAAAGCAGCTCATTGAAAAGGGCGTGCCGGCGCCTAAAATCAGAGTTTCCAGCCGGGCGCAGATCGTCATGTCTTACCATAAGCTTTTAGATGCTTATGAGGAGGAACGACTGGCCGGAAAGTCCTTCGGTTCCACAAAATCCGGCATCGCCCCCTTCTATTCCGATAAATACGCCAAGATCGGCTTCCAGGTAAGCGAGCTCTTCGACGAGGCCGCTCTGCGTGAGAAAGCGGGACGGGTATGCGTGATGAAAAACGTCCTGCTGGAGCATCTGTACCACAAGCCGTTACTGGACCCGGAAGAGATATTCCAGGAGCTTCTGGAATATAAACGAATGATCGAACCTTACGTGTGCGACGTATCTCTTCTACTGTGGAATGCATTAAAAGAAGGGAAGGAAATCCTGTTAGAGGGACAGCTCGGCTCTTTAAAGGATCCCGATCACGGCATTTATCCGATGGTTACTTCTTCGTCCACACTGGCCGCCTACGGCGCGGTGGGCGCAGGCGTGCCGCCTTATGAGATCAAGCAGGTCATCACCGTCTGCAAGGCTTATTCTAGCGCCGTAGGCGCGGGCGCGTTCGTATCGGAGCTCTTCGGCGAGGAGGCGGAAGAACTGCGCAGGCGCGGCGGCGACGGCGGAGAATACGGCGCTACCACCGGCCGGCCCCGGCGGGTGGGCTGGTTCGACGCAGTTGCCTCCAAATATGGCTGCCGGATCCAGGGAACCACCGACGTGGCTTTCACTGTGCTGGACGTCTTGGGCTATCTTGAGGAAATTCCCGTCTGCGTGGGATACGAGATCGACGGCAAGGTCACCACCGATTTCCCGGTGACTTCTCTGCTGGAAAAGGCAAAGCCCGTCTATGAAATCTTGCCCGGCTGGAAGACCGATATCCGCGGCATCCGGGAATACGACAAGCTGCCCGAAAACTGCCGGAAATATATCGAATTTGTCGAAGAAAAAATCGGCTTCCCCATCACGATGGTTTCCAACGGACCGGGAAGAAACGATATTATTTATCGGAAATAAATAACAAAAAGAAAAACATCCCTGATGGAAATACTGGCTTTCCCCTTTCCATCAAGGATGTTTTTTTATAAAAAACGGCGCCGTCTGTCATCTCCGGCTTTCCTAAACTACAGCTACACAATCCCGTACTTCTCCAACTCTTTAGCCGCCGCCGGAAAATCTGTAAATACAAAAGCCCCCATTCCCTGGGCCTTAGCCGCATCTACATTCTCCTGCCGATCGTCCATAAAAACGCATTCTTCGGGACGCAGTCCGTAGGTCGTAAACAATGCCTGATAAATCTCCGGCTCCGGCTTTAGCATCTTTACCTCGCAGGAAAAGATCGCACCGTCCAGCCCCGGAAGAAAATCCATCTTTTCATAGAAGCTGGGCAGCATATGTTCGGATATGTTGGAAAGCAAATACACCCGGTAGCCCTTAGATTGAAGATATTGGATCCAGGTTTTGGAATAGTCGAAAAGCCGCAGGGAATCTCCTTCCCGGTCAATGACCTGGCGCAGCTGCGCCTCATATTCCGGCGCGCGTTTTAGAAAGAGCTGAAAATATTCCTCCGGGCTCAATACGCCCCTGTCCCGCTCTTCCCAATCCGAATTAGGGTAGGTGGCTCTCTTCACCGCCGCCAACGTTTCCTTCGGGAAGCCAAAAGATTCCAGATAGGCGTCCCATTCAAAGGAAAGAAGTACGTTTCCCACATCAAAGATAATATTTTTTATTTTCGTTTCCGGTTCCATCGCCCGTTTCCTCCCTTCCAGCATTCTGGCAACCATCAGCATCGCATAAAAGACCACCGGCACCAGGATCGTTAAACCGATCGACACCCCAAAAAGGCTCCCTGCGCGGGGGCTGTCCGATAGAGCAAATACCAGCGTCGAGCCATACATTCCCAAAAGCAATACGACGCCGGCCAGCGCCAGGATCTGTTTTAGTTTTTTCATTATAGTACAAAACTCCTCCCAAAAATCTACAGCAGCATATCCATAGTAGCAGTATGCATGAAAAAAGTAAAGGAAAAATCATGGATTTTCATAACAATTCCGTAACTATTCAGCCTACGGCTTCATAGTTATGGAATCTGTCCATTTCAAGTCGCCTCCGGCGAGGGACAGATTCCTTCCTGGTTACTAATACGTGTTCTTGCGGACTTTGCAGCAGGTGCTTGCGTCCTGGGCTGAACACCATCCCAGCTCTTGACAATCCCTTTCGCTTCTATTAAGATAATCCTATTATTTTAGAAAAAGACGTTCGCGAAACTACCGTTTTTTACATCTTTCCGGAGGATTTCCCATGCAAAACCTTTTTCTGGCAAAACACATCTACTGCAACCTGGGCGATATCACACAGCTGGACTGCGACTGCATCGTCAATGCGGCGAATAAGAGCCTCCTGGGCGGCGGTGGGGTAGACGGCGCAATCCATCGGGCGGCAGGGCCGCAGCTTTTAACAGAATGCCGCACCCTTGGCGGCTGCGAAACCGGCCAGGCCAAGATCACCGGCGGCTATCGGCTGAAAGCCCGCCATATCATCCACACCGTTGGGCCCGTCTATTCCGGCTCTCCCAGGGACGCCCGGCTTCTCGCCGACTGCTACCAAAATTCCCTGACGCTGGCCGCCGCCCACGAGATTCATACCATCGCCTTTCCGGCCATTTCCACCGGCGTATACGGTTACCCGCTAGCCGAAGCGGTTCCTATCGCCTTCACAACCGTTTCCCAGTGGCTTTCCCAGCATCCCGAAAGCGACATGACCGTCATCTTGTCCTGCTTTCACCGACGCATCTATGAAATGTACCAAGTCTTTGCCCGGGGAAAGAATCCCTGACACGATATCTTCGTCAGACCAAGGCGAAATCTGGTAACTATTTAGCCCCTGGCTTCATAGTTACAAAGTCTGTCCATTCCAAGTCGCCTGCGGCGAGGGACAGATTCCCTCCTGGCTGCCTATAGAGTTCTTACGGATTTTGCAGCAGGTGCTTGCGTCCTGGGCTGAACTGTTACGAAATCTGATGCATTTACGAAAAAGTACTTGCAAAAGGGAAGCATTCTTATTATAATTTGAAAAATCAGATATCCTCCGGGAGCGTTTCCCTTCGGATATCCACAACTGAACTGGAAAACAAAAGAATTCTGCAAAACCTTATACAAAACGAGAAAAGGAGAGTTAACATGGCCCATTATTATGAGGAACCTTCCCGCACCTTTAGTGAATACCTGCTGATCCCCGGATACACCTCCGCCAAGTGCATCCCTTCGGCGGTAAGCCTGAAAACTCCGTTAGTAAAATTCAAAAAAGGAAGCGATCCCGCCATATCAATCCACATTCCCATGGTATCTGCGATCATGCAATCCGTTTCCGACGATCATCTGGCCGTAGCGCTGGCCCAGGAAGGCGGACTGTCCTTTATCTACGGCTCCCAGCCCATTGCCAGCCAGGCGGAAATGATCCGGCGGGTAAAACGCTACCGCGCCGGCTTCGTCGTAAGCGACTCGAATGTTTCGCCGGATATGACGCTCGCAGATATCCTTCGGATCACTGAGGAAACCGGCCACTCTACCGTCGCCGTCACCCAGGACGGCAAGCCCGGTGGAAAGCTCCTGGGCATCGTGACAAATAAAGATTACCGGGTCAGCCGTATGGACCCCAGCGAAAAGGTCGCAGATTTCATGACGAAATTCCAGGACCTGGTCTACGCCGACGAAACAACGACGCTTAAAGAGGCCAACGACATTATCTGGGAGCACAAGATCAACTGCCTCCCCCTGGTCAATAAAAACCAGGAACTGGTATATCTGGTCTTTCGGAAGGATTATGACACCCATAAAAAGAACGAAAACGAACTGATCGATACTTCCAAGCGTTATATGGTCGGCGCCGGTATCAATACCCGGGACTATGAGGAGCGGGTGCCCGCCCTTCTGGACGCGGGGGCGGACGTCCTTTGTATCGACAGCTCCGAAGGCTTTTCCGAATGGCAGAAGATTACCATCGACTATATCCGTAAGAATTACGGCGACCGCGTAAAGGTAGGCGCGGGAAATGTCGTAGACGCGGAAGGCTTCCGCTTCCTGGCCGAGGCAGGCGCGGACTTTATCAAGGTGGGCATCGGCGGCGGCGCCATCTGCATCACCCGAGAGCAAAAGGGCATCGGCCGCGGACAGGCGACGGCGCTGATCGAGGTAGCCAAGGCCCGGGACGAATATTACAAAGAAACCGGTATCTACGTGCCGATCTGCTCCGACGGCGGCATTGTACATGATTACCATATTACCCTGGCGCTGGCCATGGGCGCGGATTTCATTATGCTGGGCCGGTATTTCGCCCGGTTCGATGAAAGCCCCACCAAGCGAGTCAATATCAACGGCAGCTACATGAAGGAATACTGGGGCGAAGGCAGCGCCCGGGCCAGGAACTGGCAGCGTTACGATATGGGCGGCGACAAGAAGCTTTCCTTCGAGGAAGGCGTGGACTCCCTGGTGCCCTACGCCGGCAGCCTCAAGGATAACGTAAACCTGACCTTAAGCAAGGTAAAATCCACCATGTGCAACTGCGGCGCCCTGACTATCCCAGAGCTGCAGGAAAAGGCCAAGATCACCCTCGTCTCCTCCACCAGCATCGTAGAGGGCGGCGCCCACGACGTTATGCTTCGAGATAAACGATAAGATAGTATATAAAAAAATTTACCCATCGGATGCTTTGACTCCGATGGGTATTTTTCTACTGTTCGCCGCGCGCCCTCTTCCGATAATCCTTCGGCGTACAGCCTTTTCGCTCCTTAAATTTCCGGATAAAATAGCTAATATTATCAAAACCGCAATCCAAGGCGATCTCAGAGACCTGCCGGGAGGTATGCGCCAGAAAATGGCAAGCTCGCTCCAGGCGGTAGTTGATTAGATACTGAATGGGCGAAACGCCGGCGATCTCCCGAAAAAACCGACAGAGATACTCTCTATTGCAGGGAATCGTATCCGCCAGCTCCTGAAGAGAAACCGGCTCTCCGTAATGCTCTTCCATATAGGAAATAATCGTCTTATACCGCTGAATCTTCCTGGCGTCGTCCGCAGACACCACATCTTTGGCCGCCAAAAGCAATCCCCGGCCGGTCCATCTGGCGAAAAGCTCCAAAAGCCAAAGCTTGCACCGTACATACCACCCCTCTTCCATCTGCTGCGCCGCCTTTGCAGCCCGCCCGGCCAACGCCCAGCATTTGGGACAGCTGCTCTCCTCCGACCACAGGATATTTTCAAGAAGCAGCGCTTGGCCAAGAAAAGGCGCGATATATTTCTCCTCCCAGACATCCGCATAGGAAAAATCTAGAATCCGGGGATCAAAAAGCACCGCGTCATGCATCGCCTGCGGCTCCCGGGCCGTGATCTGGTGCGGTTCTCCGCTGTTTAAAATGCATAGATCCCCCGCCTGCACCTCATAGCTTTCCAGATTGATTTCCACCAGGTAGCGTCCCTTTCGGATCAAAAGGATTTCCACCTCGCTATGCCAGTGCCGCGCCACAAAAAACGGCCTTTCCCCCGGCCCTTCTCTGGGGGCGAAATGCAGCGCGTGCACAGGCTGATCCGCCGTGCCGTGGGGTACGTTTTCCTTCAAAGACTGATCCGGATACATAAGGACTCCTTTCCAACAAACGACAAAAGTCAATATTATGTGATTTATGATCGGCAATAATGCAAGTAATTTCTGAAAAAAATGCGTATGATACAAGCAGCTACAAAAAGCCCGTAAATACGCGAAAACATCGCGCAACCTTGCAGTCATACCAGCGGCTGCAGACAATATAAATATATGGAAACAGGAGGAAACGCCCATGATCCAGAAATATATCTATGGAAATCCCTTTGAAACAGAAGCAGTGACCGTTAGCCTGCCCGCATCTGCCGGCCAGCCTGGTTATGGAACGATTGACCTGACAGACGGCTTTTGCTTCGCCTATACGATGACGGATACCGACGTGGTATACGGCCTGGGAGAAGCCAGCCGCGGCATCAATAAAAGAGGCTATATCTATGTCAGCCACTGCAACGATACGCCGGAACATACGGAGGACTTACGTTCCATGTATGGCGCCCATAATTTCCTCGTCGTAGACGGCACGCAGACCTTCGGTCTCTTCATCGATTATCCGGGTGATCTGACCTTTGATATTGGCTACACCCGCCTGGATGCGCTGGAAATCTCCTGCGCGGGGAGCGACCTGGCCCTCTATGTCATCGAGGGGGAAAATCCCTACGACATCGTAAAACAATTCCGCAAAATCATCGGCCGCAGCTACATTCCCCCGAAATTCGCTTTCGGCTATAGCCAGAGCCGCTGGGGCTATAAAACGAAAGAAGACTTCCGCAAGGTAGCGGCGGGCTACCGGGAAAATCACATTCCCATCGATATGATCTATATGGATATCGACTATATGCAGGATTACAAGGACTTCACGTTAGATGAAGAAAATTTCAGCGACTTTCCGGCCTTTGTGCAGGAGATGAAGGAACAAAATCTTCGGCTGATCCCCATCATCGACGCCGGCGTCAAGGTAGAAAAGGGCTATTCCATCTATGAAGAAGGCGTAGAAAACCGCTACTTCTGCCAGAGGGAAGACGGCAGCGATTTCACGGCCGCCGTATGGCCGGGAGACACCCATTTCCCAGACGTATTAAATCCAAAGGCCAGAGAATGGTTCGGCGGCCACTATAAATTCCTTACCGACCAAGGCATTGAAGGCTTCTGGAACGATATGAACGAACCGGCCATCTTCTACTCCACCGAAGGAAAAGAAGAAGCAGAGGAAATCATGCGGCGGTTCCTGAGCAAAGAAGAAGGGCTTTCCCTCCTAGACGTACAGGAAGCTCTGGCCAAGCTGGCCAATAATCCCAAAGATTACGCCGCCTTCTACCATCAGGTAAACGGCGAGCGCATCCGCCACGACAAAGTAAACAATCTTTTCGGCTACAATATGACCCGGGCCGCTGGGGAAGCCTTTGAGCGCTTCGCGCCCAATACCCGCTTCCTTTTATTTTCCCGTTCCTCCTATATCGGCATGCACCGCTACGGCGGCATCTGGACGGGCGACAATAAATCCTGGTGGTCTCATCTTCTTCTGAATCTGAAGATGCTGCCCTCCTTAAATATGTGCGGCTTCCTCTACACAGGCGCAGACTTAGGTGGCTTTGGCGCGGACACCACCCGGGATCTGCTGCTGCGTTGGCTGGCCCTTGGAGTCTTTACGCCGCTGATGCGCAATCACGCCGCCTGGGGAACCAGGGAACAGGAATGCTATCAGTTCGGAGATACCGCGGACTTCGCCCATGTAATCGGCGTCCGCTACCGGCTGGTGCCCTACCTCTACAGCGAATACATGAAAGCGGCCCTGTCCGACGATCTATATTTCAAGCCGCTTTCCTTCGTCTATCCCAAGGACGCCTTTGCCCGCCAGGTAGAAGACCAGCTGATCCTTGGCGACGAGATTATGATCGCCCCCGTATATACGCAGAACGCCGCGGGCCGGTACGTCTATCTGCCCGAGGAAATGAAGCTTGTGAAATTCCTGCCCGACGGCAGTCTCTATGAAGAAATCCTTCCGGCCGGGCATCACTACGTAGAAATCGCTCTAAACGAAGTCGCACTGTTTATCCGCCAGGGAAAATGCATCCCTGTGGCAAAGCCCGCCGAATACGTCGACGCCATTGATACGACCAATCTGACACTCCTGGGCTATACAGGAACCTCCTACGAATTATATGAGGACGACGGCGTCCATAAGGATTATGAAAATCCAGAAAACCGGCGAATCCTCACCTGTTAATATAGCCCTCCGGCGTCATCTGGTTCTGGTTCCTCCAGCTCCTGGGAGAAATGCTGTACGTATTCTTAAAGGCTCTGGAAAAATGGAAGGGGTTTTCATATCCCACCGCTTTACTGATATCGCCAATAGAAAGATGGGTCAGCTTCAAAAGCTCTACCGCCTTTGTCATGCGGTAGTTTAATAAAAATTCCTGCGGCGTCCGGCCGATCGCTTCTTTAAAAATCTTTCCGAAATAACTGCGGTTCAAGCCGCAGTTATCGGCGATATCCTCTACGGAAATATTATTCTGAAAATTCTGCTCAATAAAGGCCAGCGCTTCGTGCACATAGAAATCACGCAGGCTGCCGCCTTTATGAAGCCTTGCAGAAGAAACAGAACGGGTCAACGCATCTAGAAACAGATAGAGGTGCCCGATCAGGTGAAACGGCGCCATCTCCCCGTTCTGCGCAATATACAGCATTTCTTTCATCATAATTTCCCGCAGGTCGTGGAAACGGGCATGATAAATCGGCGCATCCGGGGAAATACCGGCCACCTCAATGGCCTCCCGGACGCGCAGCCCGTCAAATTCCAGCCAGACATATAGATCGGAAGAGCGTCGTGTAGGGAAAGAGTGTAACAGGTGGTGTAGAT
>CAOJIB010000005.1 GCA_948436455.1 uncultured Blautia sp. | reverse complement strand
ACCAAGTGCCGTTGCCCTCATTCTTAAATACTGGCATTTACTCCATCTCCTTTCCATGTTTTTCTGCCGCTCCGTAGAGCCTTTCCTCAAAATACTGGCGGTTTACACGCCCCGCAATTGTGATAAACCCCTTTTCTTTCAGCTCATCATTCAATTTTTTAATGAGCTTGTAAGCGTAAGGCTTTGATATGGAAAGCTCCTGCGCCACCTCGTCTACACGGATAAATTTGTTTTCCATGCAATCTCTCCTTCCTTTGTTAAGCATAATTGCTTAATTTCTGTTTTTGATTGTACTAAACATTTTTGCTACTGTCAATAGGTTTGCAGGAAAATATTAAACTTTTTTGTTTCGTTTCTATTGACTTGTTCTAAACATATATGCTATACTCCATGTAAACATACGAACAAGGAGTGAAACATCATGGCAATAGGCGAAAGAATACATTTTTTCCGCATCATGCGGGGCATGACACAGAAATATCTCGGTATGCTTGTCGGTTTTCCAGAACGGAGTGCGGATGTGCGTCTGGCACAGTATGAAACAGGCTCACGCAAACCCAAAGCAGAGCTTACCGCCGCACTGGCACAGGCTCTTGACGTTGCACCGCAGGCTCTTGACCTGCCCGACATTGACAGTCAAATCGGTCTCATGCACACCTTATTTGCCCTTGAAGATATTTACGGTCTAACCGTCAGCAAATCAGACGGGGAAGTCTGCTTAAAGGTCAGCAAAGACAAAGGCAAAGCCGCTGAAGAACTGCTGCAAATGCTCACCGCTTGGCAGGAACAGGCTGCAAAGCTCTCTGCCGAAGAAATCAGCAAGGAAGAATACGACCAGTGGCGGTACAATTATCCGAAATTTGACGCTACACAGCATTGGTCGAAACTTCCCTCTAAGGAATTAAGCGATTCCTTAGTTGAAGCATTCAAAGACAAACTTAAAACCGATTGACAAGCACAACAAAACGCCCTTAGCCATGAGTTACTACCCACAGCTAAGGGCGTTTCTAATATGGATTTATTCAAAGTATGGCTCTGAACACCAGTCACACAAGCCGCTTTAAAATCATTCTTCCACCTGTAAACCAACAGACAACAAGAATAATACCGCTGAAATGACTGTTATCAATTTGTTATCAAAAGACCTGTTGGAAGTCCGCAAACCCGCATAAACACTGGGTTTCTTTGACTTCTCAACTTATTCGAACTCAATCGTCCCCGGTGGTTTCCCCGTACAATCGTACAGAACTCTATTGACGTGCTTCACCTCATTGACGATTCGGTTAGTTGTTTTTTCGAGTACGTCCCAGGGGATGGGAGCGCTTTCGGCAGTCATGAAGTCGGTGGTGGTGACGGCTCGCAGGGCAATGGCGTAATCATATGTCCGTTCGTCGCCCATAACGCCGACAGAGCGCATATTGGTCAGTGCGGCGAAGTATTGGCCGATTTCCTTATCGAGGCCGGCAGCGGCTATTTCTTCCCGCCATATGGCGTCCGCTTCCTGGACGATCTGCACCTTTTCGGCGGTGACTTCTCCAATGATTCGAATGCCGAGGCCGGGGCCGGGGAAAGGCTGACGGAACACCAGATATTCAGGAATTCCCAGCTCTAGACCGGCTTGCCGGACTTCGTCCTTAAATAAATTTCGCAGCGGTTCGATGATTTCTCGAAAATCTACATAGTCCGGCAGGCCGCCCACGTTGTGATGGGATTTGATAACGGCAGATTCCCCGCCTAAGCCGCTCTCGACCACGTCGGGATAGATGGTTCCCTGTACCAGATAATCTACGGCGCCGATTTTTTTGGCTTCCTCTTCAAATACCCGAATAAATTCCTCCCCGATGATTTTGCGCTTCTTTTCAGGTTCCGTAACGCCTTGTAGTTTTTCATAAAAGCGATTCTGTGCATTGACGCGGATAAAGTGCAGATCGTAAGGCCCTTCGGGACCAAAGACGGCTTCGACCTCATCGCCCTCGTTTTTCCTTAGCAGGCCGTGATCGACAAAGACGCAGGTGAGTTGGCTGCCGACGGCTTTGGACAGCAGTACAGCGGCCACGGAAGAGTCTACGCCGCCGGAGAGAGCGCAGAGCACCTTTCCTTGTCCGACTTTTTGACGGATGGCATGGATGGATTCTTCTACAAAAGAGTCCATTTTCCAGTCGCCGCTGCAGACGCATATATTGTAAACAAAATTAGAAAGTATTTTCTTTCCTTCTACTGTGTGCAGGACTTCCGGATGGAACTGGAGAGCGTAGAGTTTTTTGGAAATATCTTCTGCGGCGGCAACCGGGCAATCGGGCGTATGGGCAACGATCTGGAAGCCTGGCGCTTCCTTGGAAATGTAGTCGTTGTGGCTCATCCAGCAGATCGTTTTTTCAGAAACATTTTTGAAAAGTGCAGAATGAGGATCTACCGTTACCTTAATTTTTCCGTATTCGCGTACGGGGGCTGTTTCCACTTTTCCGCCTAGCAGATGCATCATAAGCTGTGCGCCGTAGCAGATGCCGAGGATGGGAATTCCCAGAGAGAAAATCTCTTTTGTATAGCTGGGAGAATCCTCTTTACTGGCGCTGTTTGGCCCTCCGGTAAAGATGATTCCCGCCGGCCGCATCGCTTTGATTTTTTCCAGATCTGTTTTGTAGGAGTAAATCTCGCAATAGACGTTACATTCCCGAACCCGTCGTGCAATAAGCTGATTATATTGCCCGCCGAAGTCTAGGACAATCACGGTTTCTCTTGTCATATTTCTTCTCCCTTCTGGTGTATTATGAAATTATTGTTCCTCAAATTTGTGGCGCTGCCATCTCTTTCCGTGGTATCGGAGCAGGAAAAGAGAGGCGCGGAACAGCCAGTCGATTGTCATGGCCACCCAGACGCCAAAGACGCCCATTCCCAGATAGTTTCCCAATACAAAGCTAAAACCTATGCGGAAAATCCACATAGAGAAAATGGAAATCCACATGCAAAATCCCACGTCGTCGGCCGCGCGCAGAGTGTTTGGCAGTGTAAAAGAGGGAACCCATATTAGCGAGGAACAGACGGCATGATATAAAATAATTTGGGAGGCCGTCCGGCTGGTATCCGGCGATAAATGATAGATCTTCATGATAAAGGGCAGCAGCAAAACGATCAGAATATTCATCAGCCACATGCCGGCATAGGCCAGCTTTGCCAGCTTTTTCGTGTAATATCGCACCTGTGTATAATCCCCGGCGCCCACGCATTGGGCTGTTACGGCGGAGAGCGCATAGCCCATGGACATACCGCCGATAATGGCGAAATTACATATATTTCCGGAAACGGCATTTGCGGCGATCGCTGTAGTTCCGAATCCGGAAACTAGGCTAAGTACTAGGATTTTTCCCAACTGAAACATACTGTTTTCCATGCTGTAGGGAATGCCCACATGCAGAATTTTCCGTATGATTTTCCATTTGGGAAAAAGCTTTTTGAATGTGCGCACATGCAACTGTTTTCTTTTATCCAAAATCTTGATAAGCATCCACAGACCGGCAAATACCCGGGAAGCCATCGTTGGGATAGCGGCGCCCTCGATTCCCATGCCCAGACCATACAGTAAAAGAGCGTTTCCTGCCAGATTTATTCCGTTCATGACTAACGACATGAGCATCGGAGTTTTGGAATCGCCCATCGCCCGGTGAATAGCGGCGCCGGCGTTATATACGGCCAAAAAGGGGACGCTGACGATGACAATCTTCAGATATGTATTACAATTAGCCATAACCGGCGCGTCAATTTTGCCAAAGACCGTATGCAGAATAAAATATTTTCCGCCGTATACGACAGCCATGATGCTAATGGATAAGAGGGCGGAGATCAGTAGCAATTGTTCGGTAGTTTCGCAGCCATCCTCCGGCTTTTTGCGACCTAGCGCCTGGCCAGCTACAATGGCGCCGCCTGTTCCTAAAGCGGCGAACAGATTGATCAAAAGGATCATAACTGTGTCGATCAGGGATACTGCTGAAACGGCCGCTTCGCCTACGGATGCTACCATAACGGAGTCTGCGAGGCCGACGAAAATTGCTAGAAATTGCTCGATAATTAACGGAATAATAAGTTTTTTTAAATCCCGGTTGCTAAAGAGATATTCCTTTTCCATCTCTGCATTTCCCTCCAAATCTGCTTGCCTCTTCTTGGTTTCAGGGTGTATACGGATGAATTTTCCCTTCTTTATAGGAAACAAAATCTACAATTCGCTTCTTTGTTCCTGTGGATTTTCGTGCTTTTTTGGAGGCGCTTTGGTGTTTATTGTGAGAAATTTCCGAAGGGGAATAGCCACGGTTGCAGACCATTCCGGTAAAATTCCATACCTGAACCAAAAGCTGCATAATCCCTGCGACCATCTCTTCCTCCAGAGAAAGGGCATCCTGTAAATAGTCGAAAACTTTTTCCATCGGGCAGCCCATACGGATCAGATATTGGATGCGGGAGCAGATCATCTTCGAGTCGTCAGATTCCTTTTGAAATTCTTTTTCCAGAAATTTTTGTAGCCGGATCATTGGGATATCAAAGGGAATATAGCCTTCGCAGCTCAATGTACGGATCTGGCTTTCATTCATAGGGTAGAAGTCCAGGCCTTCTTGCTTTTTCGCCAATAGCGCCAGGATTTGCGGATCGTTTAGTTCTTTTAGCACAATGTCTCTGCCGATGAGCGCGAATTTCTTTCTGTTCTCGGGAATTTCATGGCAGCGTTCCAGAAATTGGAATTCATTAAAATCGGGTTCTTTTTCCGACTGGTATTGCCTTAGAAATTCTTCCATTGGGAAAATGCCATAAAGCTGTGCGCCTGCATTGGCTAGATATAGGAAGCGCAACTTTTCTTGCCGTTCTTCTTCCCACTGGGGCGTGCAATTTTCCCGGAAAGCCTGGCAGACCTCTGCTGGGATCAACAGATCATCGGTGGAAAGGCTGCCGCAGTAGCCGCCTGCTAACAGGGGCCGGGCATATTCGCTCCATGGCTGGAATTCCGCCGTCGGCTTTTGGGCAGCTTCCTTGAGCAACAGATATTCTTCTTCCTCCAAATACGTAAGATAACGGCACATGACATCCCGGGTAAGCAGTTCCTTTTGCAGGAAATTCGTCAGCTTGGATTTTGTGTATTTGTAGGCGCCTTTTAATTCATGTGCTTTGGCAATAGCGGTTAAATCCTCTTTGCGGTAACAGCGGAAAATATCGGAAAGTTGTACGTCGTCGGGAGCCCTTGAAGGAGACGCCAGCTTCTTCTGCTGCAGTTTTTCTTCCAGCTTTTGGAGCATTTCCTCCAATGCCTGTAAACGTTCTCCGGAAATGTCAATGTCCTCCTTTGCTTCTTCGATTGCCTGTTCTATGGAGGCGTCCTCCATCCGACGTTTTCCCCGGATTCTTTTCAGAGGCTGTCCCTTCCATAAATCCTGATAAATCTCAGTTTGACTCATGGGTTTGCTTTTTTTCGTATCCAGATAGAGATGCGAAAGCAGATGGTTGACTGCATCCATATCATACGAGAAATCGCTCAAATCCCATGCCCATTCGCTGATTTCCTGGTATTCGGGATGGGTGGGATCCTGTAGGATTTTCAGTTTTTCATAATATCCATAGAGACCTCCGCAATCCTCCCACGGGGAATTTTCCCGGTATTTTAAAACCGTTGGATAGTTTTTTTCATAATCCTCCAGTACCTTTTCTACCTGTACCCGATGTTCCCAGTAATCGCCGAAATCATAGATATACGTAAACCATTTGGCGGATTCTATGAAGGTATCGACCAGGTATTCTTCGGCGGAATACGCATCGGAAAATGCAGAATCCATCAGCTGTTCTTCAAAAGTAATCCGTTCGTTGGGAAACGTAAAGGAGGACAAATGAGAGCCATTCCAGCCCATAATTTCGTTGAAGATCACGGAGAGCTGGGAAAAACTAAGGCCGGCCGGAACCACACAACGTCGCCAGATTGGCGGATGGGAATTTTTTAGTGATATTTTTAATTGATATGCTTTCATTTGTATGCCTCCTTTATGGGCGAGAGAGTCCGATTTTTTCGCAAAGCTGCGCGCAGTTTTGTCCGTTTTGCCATCCGTTGACCCATGTGTTTAATCGTTGTCGTTCTTCGTGGTATACATCTTTTCCATTGCAGCAATCTTCCAAAAACTGGTACAGCTCCGACAGGGTACGGATCTTTTCTCCGGGCATGTAGGACAAAGGATCAGGGAATACAAATCCCCGGGCGTCTTCGTATGCGTCCATATCTTCGATGATAAAACCTTCCGGACGATCCAGCAGCAGGTAGTCGTAATAGACGGAGGAATAATCGGTCAAAAGTACGTCCGCTTCCCGCAAAAGCGTATACAAAGGCACGCGCTTTTCTATTAATTCCCGGCTGGTCAGGAATCGGATATGCTTTAGCGGTTTTTCTTCCATACAGATCTGCGTCATGTCCTGCGCCGGATGAATTTTGATGACCAGCAGCAGGTTTTTTTCTTCGAGAAATTCTGAAAGCTGAGACAGATCTTGAGGCTGACGCAAAAGAGGAAGATCGCTTTTGGGGATTTCTTTACGGGCTGTATCTATGATAAAGCCATCTTTGGAACGGCGGTACGTGGGCATCCATAGAACGATTTTTTGAAAGCGTTGCGTTTCGATGGAAAGTGCCGAGAATCCCCCCGTTTTTTGGAAAAGGTAGTCGCATCGGGGGTAGCCGTTAATCAAAACCTGTTCCCTTTTGCAGCCGAAGGATTCGGCAAAAATCTCTCGGAAATTTTCGCTGGTAGAGAGTACATAGGTGAAAAAATCGTATTTGTAATTTCCCAGTTTTTCTACCATTCGGTTGATTTTTTTTAGGGGCATGCCGTGCCAGAAATTCACAGATATCTGACGTCTGGCCGGCATAATGGCCAGCATCTCTCCGTGGCAGAAAAGGAATTTTGAACGAAATAGCGGCCACAGGCTTTTGGTTATTGGAAGGATTTCGATATTTTTTTCTTCTAGATATAGGTAGTCGGAGACATTTCCTACGATGCAGGTAATTCGGTATTTTTCCGCGTAGCCTGCCTGCAGAAGATAGGAGAGGAAGGCCTCGCTATTATCCTCTAGGCCGGATTTGCAAAAAAAGCAGATGCGCTTTTTGTCTTTGGGCAGCAATGCGTTTACCAGGGACAAAAGGCTGCCGCCTGCAAAATAGATTCGGCGTTTCCATTTTCCCTTTACCATTATGCATCTCCTTCCTTGCGCAGTACTTTTTTATAGAAAATTTTTCGCAGCTTATTGGGCAGAAGGCATACTAGAAATTGCCCCAGTCCGGCAACGAAAAAGTCCGCTGTAGACGAAATCCCCATTTTTTTTAATTTCCAGCGAAATTTCAAAGCCAGGCAGCCGTAAGAGATCCCGCCCCGGCGGGCGTACATGGATTCGCCCGCCCGCATATAGAGAATCGGTTCGGCCAGATTATAGCCCTTTTTTCCAAGTAGCAGCATGCGTGCCCACAGGTCGTAATCCTCGAAAAAGGGGCAGTGGCGATAGCCGCCCGCCGCCTGTACCGCAGATTTTCGATACATGACGCAGGGGTGATTGAAGGGGTTGCGCCGCTGGGCGTACGTGCGTATTTCTTCAGCCGTTTGAGGAAGCGTCCGCCGGGCCCGGATATTCTGAAGGCTGCCCTCAAATTCGTACACGCTTCCGCTGAGAATATCTGCTTGTTCCCGATCCATGGCGAGTAGCTGCTTTTCGCACCTTTCGGGCATACTGATGTCGTCGCTGTCCATTCGGGCGATTCGTTCGTTTTTGCAGTAGGACAGGCCTTGATTTAAGGCGTTTCCAAGTCCTTGGCAGGTTTTTAGCGGCACAATCTGAAAAAGCCCTGGCCGTGCCTTTTGGAATTCCTGCAGGACATTCCAAAGCTCCTCAGGCAGAGGGCCGTCGCAGACGATCACAAAATCGTCGGGAAAGACCGTCTGCCGCAGCATGCTTTCGATGCTTTCTTGGAGGAACGCTGGAGTTTCCTTATAGTATACAGACATCAGCACGGAATATTTTTTTTCCATTTTATTTTCCTATGTGTTCCTCCTGGCGAAGCGCCGTAACCTGATCGTCCTCGATTCCTTCAGAGGTTTCTTTTTGGAAGAAAATCTTTACGGTCATAAACAGCAGCTTGATATCCAGCATCAGAGAATAGTTTTCGATGTAGAAGAGATCCAGCTTTAATTTGTCGTAGGGCGTGGTGTTATATTTTCCGTAAACCTGGGCGTAGCCGGTCAGACCAGCTTTGACTTTCAAGCGGTAGTCGAATTCCGGAATTTCTTTTTTATACTGGCGCAGGATCTCTTTACGCTCGGGGCGGGGGCCCACCATGGACATATCGCCTAAAAAGACGTTAAAAAGCTGCGGCAGCTCGTCCAGATGCAGATTGCGGAGCACATGTCCCACCGGCGTGATTCGGGAATCGTGCTTGCTGGCCAGCCGGGCGCCGTTTTTTTCGGAATCTACGCACATGCTCCGGAATTTAAAGATGCGAAATTCCTTTCCCACCCGGCTGAGGCGTTCCTGCCTGTAGAAAACAGGCCCGCCGTCGTACGCCTTGACGACGATGGCGATCAGGAGCATCAGCGGGGAAAATACCAGGATGCCAAAGGCGGAGAGCAGGACATCCATCAGCCGCTTGACCACCTGTTGCTCCGCCGTCAAGCCCATATTCCGGGAGAGCAGAAGCGGTGTGTCAAAAAGATGAATCCTGTCCGTGCCAATGATAATAATGTCGGAAATCTTCGGTGTGACATAGCAGCGAATGGAATGAGCGAAGCAGTATTTCAGATAGCGGTTGCGGATCTGCGAGGGCAGATCCCAGATAATCACCGCTTCGTATTCCTTCATCATTCGGAAGATGACGCTTTCCCCGGCGTCTATATGGACGATCCCGCAGATATTGTATTTGTCCTTTCGAGACTGCATTTTTAGAATCAGTTCGTCTGGCTGCCGATCTCCGTAAATCACCAGCATCCGCTTGGCGCCGTATAGACGAAAGAAGATATACTGGGATTCAAAGGTCCACAAAATAATCACCAGCAGATCCGCCAGTGTAAGGAGCACCATCGGCGCCGGCGACAGAAACCAGCGATTGATCAAAGTAATCTGCAGATAGACGACCACGTTTGAAGCCAGTACCGTTAGTGCCAGCGTATAGATCATATCGATCCTTTTTAGATATCCGACCCGAATACCGCCGAAAAGTCTGGAAAATAATACGATAATCAGCGCGTACAGCGCGATCAGTGTCCAGTTTCCTTTATTCCAGAAGGGTTTATAGATCAGCCGCCGGTAATAGCTGTACCAGACAAATCCGAACATGGCCGCCAGAGCGATCACTACCAGACTGGCCAATAGAAAGACAATGATTCGTTTATAATATTCTCTTTCCTTCAAGAGCTTCTCCTTTATTGCGGGCGGCGTGTAAAAATCCGCCGCTTTTTCTGCTTTTTTGTGTATTCATATAAAATAGTATATCCGTTCGCTTCTGTCTTAGTCTAACAAATCTGCCATGCCTTTGTCAATCGCTCCCGAAAGAAAAGAAAAAAGCCGCCAAAAGCCGGATCGGTGATTCCTTTGGCAGCCGTTCGTTGTTCTTTATCGTTTTACCTGGATCGCTTTGTGCGGGCACATTTCCTGGCAGCAGAAGCAGCGGATACATTTCTTATAATCATAGACGGGGATCTGGGCCGTTCCGTTTTTAAAGCTGACGGCCTTTCCTTCTACGGGGCAGCTTTTGACGCAGATGCCGCAGCGGACGCAGCGATCTTTGACGATATAGGGCTTTTTCTGAAAGATGCGCAGTGCGTCCAGCGCCTGTACCCATAAAGCCTGCCGGCGGCCCTTACGTTCCACCTGGAAATCGGGATTGCCATAGGCGGCTACGGCTTCTTCTGTGGAAATCTCACCGTCGGGAGTGATGATGGAAATTTCCTCCGTCCGCATCGTGCCAAGGCCCAGCTTTTCTCCGTGGTAATTCGTAGGCACCTTTTGGGGTTCTACATGGATCAGACGGCAAAAGAGGCTATCCAGGGCGACGGGATCCTGGCTAAGCAGCAGGACGTTCATTGGCGTGGGATCGCCGGAGCCGGGGCCGTTTCCCTCCATGGCCATAATTCCGTCCATCAGGTACAGCCGGGGCCGCACCAGCTGATTGAGATCTACCAGCATCCGGGCGAAGCTGTCCGCCGTGGGATATTTCGTATGATCCATCGCTTTTTGATAGCCGGGAATACAGCCGTACATATTTTTTACCGCGCCGGTAATCCGCTCTAGGGCATGAGTTTTCATTTTGCTGAGATTGATCAGCGCGTCGGCCTGCAGAACCTCTTTAGCTAGCAAAAATTCCTTTGCCTGGCGGCCGTTTGGACAGGGCGTTTTTTCACCCTGGGAAAAGTCCGCGGCGGGAATCTGGTATTTCTCCAGCACGTCCAGCATTCCGGCGCTCGCCATGATTTTTTGCGGATCTCCCGCCGCGCAGGAATCCCCGCAGCGGATATGTTCGTAGCCTTCCTCCCGCAAAAGCCGGGCCATGGCGCCGACGACTGCCGGATGGGTAATTACGGCCTTTTCCACCTCGGATTTTTTCAGAAGGTTTGGTTTTAAAAGGATTTTTTCTTCTTTTCCAATCAGATGTTCCAGGCCGCCTAGGGCCGAAAGGCCGATTTTCAAAAGCGGATAGATTTTTTCCTCCTGGTAGCTGTCGCAGGGAAGTAGAACCACTTTACTTTTCCGGGACATTTACGTTTCCTCCTCTTTGGATAAGCAGGTTTCGCGGATCGCCTTGCGTACCGGCAGGATATTCGCCGGCACGACGGAGAGGGAATCCACGCCCATGGCCAGGAAGCGGGGCACCAGCTCCTTTTCTCCGGCCAGCTCGCCGCAGATGCATACCGGGCAGCTTTCCTTGTGGCTTTCCCGGATTACCATTTCAATCGTCCGAAAGACCGCCGGATGGTGTTCGTCGTATTTTTCTTTTAGCCAGGGGTTCTGCCGGTCCATGGCCAGTAGATACTGCGTCAGATCATTCGTGCCAAGGCTGATAAAATCCGCCTCCCTGGCCAATTCCCGACAGACGAGCGCGCCGGCCGGCGTTTCAATCATCACGCCCTGGAGTACGTCTTTGTAGGGAATCTTTTCCTGATCCAGATTGGCTTTGACTTCTTTGACGATTTCTCGTATCTGATAAATTTCTTCCACGGAGGTGATCATGGGATACATGATTCGTAGGTTTCCATGGGTGCTGGCCCGGTAAATGGCCCGTAGCTGGGCTTCGAACATGCTTTTTCGATCCAGACAGATGCGAATGCCCCGGTTGCCCATCAGCGGATTTGTTTCCTTGGGAAGGCCCATATAAGCGGCTTGTTTGTCTCCGCCCAGATCTACGGTGCGGATCACCACCGGCTGGTCGCCCATGGCCTGGGCCACCATGCAGTACGCCCGGAATAATTCGCTTTCCCGAGGATAATTTTCCCGGCCTAGGTACTGGAATTCACTGCGCAGAAGGCCGATGCCCCTGGCGCCCATTTTATGCACCAGGGATAAGTCGGATAGATTGCCGATATTGGCGTAAAGCCCCACTCGATGGCCGTCTTGCGTAACGTCTTCGGAGCCGCGCAGCCGCAGGAGATCCTCGTGTTCTTTTTGCCATTCCTGCCGGCGGCTCTGGTATTTCTGGTAAACGGCGTCGTCCGGATCCAGATAAACCGTTCCTGTAAAGCCGTCCACGATCGCCAGACGGCCGTCCCAGGAGGGCTCTACCTGCAGGCAGATGACCGCTGGCACATTCATCGTTTTCGCCAGGATTGTCGTGTGGGAAAAGCGGGAGCCCTGCCGGGTCAGTACGGCCAGCATTTTGCTTTGATCCAGCTCGATCATAGAGGTCAGCGTCAGCTCCTCCGCCGCCAGAATGACAGGATCTTCGCCCAGAGCCGTTTCTCTAGGGATTTTATTTAACCGGGCGATCAGCCGCTCGGAAACATCCCGAAGGCCTTCCATCCGCAGCTTTACGCAAGGGTCCTTTAGCCGGGAAAAGGTGCTAACCAGCTCGTCCCGTGTGGTGCCCACCGCATAGCCTGCGTTGACCTTTTCATTGTAGATCAGACTTTGGATGGCCCGAAAAAAGCTGGGAGAAGACAAAAGCTGCAACTGCTCCTGCAAAAGCTGCAGTTCCTGCTCGGCGAGATTTCCTCCGGATGTCCGGCATATTTCTTCTACTTCTGCTTTTACCTGGCGGCTGGCCTCCTCGAACCTCTCCAATTCCTTCCTGGCGTTTTCCACGGTATATTGGAGAACCATCTGTTCGTATTTCTGAATATACCGGATCTTTCCGATAGCGATTCCCTGAAATGTGGCCGTTCCCTGAAAAATCTCCATAACTGTCACTCCCTGCTATAAGATATACGGCTGTGTATTCTGCCAAAAGCCTGCTGCAAAGGATCAGTCGCAGGCGGCTTTGAATTCCGTCCAGTTCTGATTATATGCAGTATCCGCTTCTTCGCTGATATTTTGGACGATTTCTCCTTTGCTTACAGAATCCGGTACGACCAGATTTTCATTGACAAATTCATCCGCAGCCTGGTTAGTGCTATAGTAACCGATGGCGTTGAAGCATTCGCCGGCTACTTCTGGGCGCAGAATATAATCGATAAACTGATACGCCGCGTCCTTATCCGGCGCCTCCGACGGGATGAACATGCCCATAATGCCAAAGCCTAAGCCCTCTTCGGGATAAACGACTTCTAAGTCGGGATTTTCTAAGAGCGCCTGCGTTACCTGAGAAGTATATAAAAAGCCTACGCTGGCTTCGCCGTTTAGCAAGGCGTTCTGCGTGTTGTCGTCCTGGATCAGACGTACGTTGGGCGCTAGCTCTAAGAGCTTTTCGCCTGTCTTTTGGATGTTATCCAGATTTTCGTCGTTCATACTTCTGTTTTCGGAAAGATTGACGATTCCGTTAATCACGCGGTAATTCGCCGTCAGCGCCAGGCTGTCTTTTAAGGCCGGGTTCCACAGATCGTTATAGCCCTTGATTTCAAAATCTACCTGTTCCGGATCGTAGACGATCAGCGGGATTCCCGCGCCGTAGGGCACGGTGTAGGCGTCTTCGGGGTCGTAGAATTGTCCCTGGTAGAGGGGATTGATATTTCCCAAATTTTCCAGCTTTGCGGTATCCAGTTTTTCGGCAAGCCCTTCGTTGATGACGGATTCGAGAATGTAGTCGTCGGCAATGACTACGTCGTAATCCCCGCCTTTTGCCTGGGCCAGCTTTTCCAGCATGGTCTCGTCCGTATCAAAATTTGAGTAAATGACTTCGATGCCTGTTTCCTCTTCAAAGGCATCCAGTACCTCCTGGGGGAACATGCTTTCCCAGGTATAGAGCACCAGCTCGCCCTTCGCGGTATCTTCGCCGCCGCCCTGTTGGCAGCCGCCAAGAAGCAGACAAGCCGACAACGTGATTCCCATGCAGCATATCAGTCCTCTTTTCATTGTTGTTTCCTCCTTCATTAAGAATTCATTATAGAGAAAGCGGCATGCGGCCGCGATCTGCGCCAAGGAAGTTACGCTTTCTTCAGGATTTTTTTCACCAGTGTATAGATAAGAAGCACCAGCAGCGTGATGGCCAGCATCAGGGTGCATAAGGCGTTGATCTCCGGAGTCACGCCAGTCTTTAGCTGGGTATATACCTTAATAGGGAGCGTATTTGTCCGGGGGCCGTTGACGAAAACGCTGATTACCACGTCGTCCATGGACATGGCGAAGGCCAGAAGAGCGCCGGAAGCTACGGCCGGCATAATCAGCGGCAGCGTAATGTCGAAAAAGGTCCGTACCGGCGTTGCGCCCAAATCCAGGGCCGCTTCCTCCAGAGACTTGTCCATCCCCGCTAGCCGCGCTTTGACTTCCATTAGGATATACGGTACGCAAAAAACGGTATGGGCAATCAGGAGCGTCAGCATTCCCATGGGCAATTGCAGCAGGGAGAAAAAGGCCAGCAGCACCATGCCGAGGATGATTTCTGGAATCATCAGGGGCAGCAACGCCACGTATTCTAAAATCCCCTTCGAGCGCAGATGTACCTTGGAAAGTCCTACGGCGCCCAGCGTACCGATCAGAGCCGCCAAAAAGCAGCTTGCGATGCCTAAGATCAGACTGTTCTTTAGAGCCTCCAGCATTCCCTCATTTTGGAATAGGGCCGCGTACCAGCGCAGGGAATAGCCCCTCCAGCTCACAGCCAGCTTCGAATCGTTGAAGGAATACAAAATCACAAAAGCGATGGGCAGGTACATGAGGAACAAAAGGATACCCAGATAGCATTTGGAAAGCCAGCCGTTCTTTTTCAATAGAATCCCTCCAGTTCTTTTACGTTTGTCAGCTTCCGGTACAAAGCGATCAAAAGCGTGGTCAGTACGGCCAATACCACGGCCAGCGCCGCCGCGAAGGGCCAGTTGCTGCCCCGGGTCATCTGGTCCTGGATCAGACTGCCCACGAGTACGATTTTATTACCTCCTAAGATGTCCGCGATGAAAAACAGGCCCATCGATGGAATGAAGCTTAGGATCACACCGGAGAGAAGTCCCGGCAGAGTCAGCGGAAGCGTGACTGTGCAAAAAGCCCGGAAGGGCGAAGCACCCAGATCTCTGGCGGCCTCTACCAGGGACCAGTCCAGCTTCTCCGCGCTGGAATATACGGACAGGATCATAAACGGAAGCAATGCGTATACCATGCCCAGCACAATGGCAGGATAGCTGTAGAGAAGCTTCAGCGGTTCTTTGAGGATGCCAAGCTGTAGCAGCAGGTTGTTGAGCGCCCCCTTGGTTTGGAAAATAATGATCCAGCCATATAAGCGGATCAGGGAATTAACCCAGAAGGGAAGCATGATCAGAAGCATCAGCCGCCCTTTCCATTTTCCGGAGAGTTTCGCCATAAAATAGCCGAAGGGATAGCCCAAAAGGCAGATCAAAAACGTACTTGTCAGCGCCAGCCGAAAAGACTGTAGAAAGGTCTGCAGATATACCGGCTCCAGGATTCGGATGTAGTTTTCCAGGGTCGGCCGCCAGGAAAATCCATAGCCGCCCTTATTCGTAGCGAAGCTTAGGGCAATCATATAAAGAAGCGGCCCGACCACAAAAAGCAGCGTGAAAAAGTACAAGGGCAAAACCGTCAAAAGCCCCTGGTTTTTTCGTTTTTTCATGGCGTCTCCTTCCTGTCTACCAGAACCGCGTTTGATGCGCTCCAACGGAAGCAGATTTTTTGCCCCACAGCCACGTTTGCGTCAATGCCGTAGCGGCTGGCGATGATCTGCTGACCGTCGGGCAGGCGCAGCGTCATGCGCAGCATCCCGCCGGAGAAGGATTTTTCTTCCACCAGAGCTTCTAGGCCGCAGCCGCAGTTCTCGTCGATTTCGATATTTTCGCTGCGTACAGCCAGCGTCACCGGCTCACCGGGCTGCAAATCTTTTCCATTCCAGCGAACTAACGCCTTGCCGCCGCAGACGGAGACCAGCGCTTGGCCGGGCTGCATCCTCTCCACCACGCCAGGTATAATATTGGCGTTGCCCACGAAGGTGGCGACAAAGCTGCTTTTCGGGAAATTGTATACCTCGTCCGGCGTGCCGATCTGTTCGAAAAGCCCTTCGTTCATGACGACGATCCGGTCGGACATATTAATGGCCTCTTCTTGATCGTGGGTAATGTAAATAAAAGTAATCCCCAGCTTTTTCTGCAGCCGCTTTAGTTCTAGCTGCATGGCTCGCCGAAGCTGCAGATCCAGCGCGCCCAAGGGTTCGTCCAGCAAGAGGATTTTCGGATTGTTAGCAAGCGCCCGTGCAATCGCCACTCGCTGTTTCTGACCGCCGGAAAGCTCCTGGGGTTTGCGCTTTTCATAGCCGGAAAGCTGCACCAGCTCCAGCATTTCTTTGACCTTTTTTCGGATTTCGTCTTTCGGCGTTTTTTTCAGCCGCAGGCCGTACCCAATATTATCCGCCACATTCATATGAGGAAACAGCGCGTAATTTTGGAATACGGTATTGACATCCCGCTGGTGGGGCGGCAGAGCGGTCACATCCTTCCCTTCTAAGAGGACTTGCCCCTCCTGGGGCTGCTCCAGTCCGGCGATGATGCGCAGGGTAGTAGTTTTTCCACAGCCGGACGGCCCCAGAAAAGTAATAAATTCGCCCTTTTCAATGGACAGGCTGACGCCTTCTAAAACGCCGACGCCGTCGAACGCCTTTTTCACATTCTTTAATTCTAAAAGAATTTCGCCCATAATCCTCCTTTCCGCCGCGCCTATGCGCAGCCCGCTTTTTCCACCGGCCGTTTCCGCAGGGGTCTGCCGCTCCTGGTATTCATAAAGCAGCCTTTATCTACTACCGGCACGCCGTCTACCAGTACATAGGGGATCCCCTGGGGCTTTTCATCGGGATTTCCCAGATGAGGATAATCCGCCGTATCATAAATTTTGTTTATATCAAATAGGGTAAGATCTCCGTCCATGCCCATCTGGATGCTTCCTTTTGTAGAAAAGCCAAAGGTTGTGGCTGGAAGAAGCGTCGCCTTGTATACCGCTTCTTCCAAGGAAAGCAGCTTCCGCTCCCGGACCATTTCCCGGAAATACTTGGGGAAACTTCCCGCGATCTGCGGATGGCCTTCGCCTTTTTTGTAGGCGCCGCAATCGGTGGAGGGCATGGCGTAGGATTTTACCAGGCAGTCGTAGACTTCCTCCTCGTAGCCCTCAAATAGGATAATGGCTTCCCCACGGGGTGTCTCTTCCTTCATCCGGAAGTACAGCTCTTCGTCCATAACTCGGCCCTTATATTTTCCGGTGGCCACGACCATTTGCTCCCATTGCCAGTGATTGTTTAAAATGTTCTGGTAGTCGAAGGTAGGCGTGTGAAAATACGTCGTCCAGTTTGTATACATGCCGCTGTCAATCCACAGGTCCAAGCCTTCCCTTCGGGCTTTATCCAGCATCTGCAAGCCGGGGACCGTCAGGCCGCCGCAGTACTGGTAGACAAAGTGGGAGATGAGCATCTTTACGCCAGTCTGGCGGGCTACCTGGATCAGCTCGTACAGGGAATAGATATCTGTGTCGGTCAGAAGCCGGCTGTGCACCGGGCAAATGCGATGGTATTCTTCGCAGAGCTTTGCCAGAGCGATTACTTCTGTAAGGCTGCAGCCTGGCACGTAGTCCAGTCCGAAGGAAATGCCGCAGGCGCCGTCGTCCAAGGCTTTTTGGGCCAGCCGTTCCATCAGTGTGATTTGCCCCGGCTTCGCCGGCTGGTAGGGATCCCGAAGGCCCACGGCCTGCCGCAGCGGCGTTTCATGCCCGATCAGCATTGCCTGATGGATGGGAAAGCCCTGTTTTTCCTGTTCGTCGAAAAAGGCCTTTATGTCCACTGGAGAGCCGCCGCAATTGCCGCCTACCGTCGTGGTAATCCCCTGGCAAGCGCATAGCTCGCCGGCGTACAGGTCTCCGTCCACATGCCCGTGTACGTCGATAAAGCCTGGAGATACGATCAGGCCGGAGGCGTCGATGACGCGCGATGCTAAAAGGGGCCGGTCCGATATTTTTGTAATTTTATTTCCGGTTAGGCCGATATGCAGTTTCTTTTGTTTTTTTTCCTCCACGTCGATAACCGTGCCATAATTAATTGCAGTTGTCAGCATTCCTGTATGTCCCTCTTTCATAGATTCGGCTTTTGTGCATTCGTTTGAAAAAAGCGGCGGCAGCCTTCGAAAAGAATCTTCGGCGGCTTTACAATAGTGTCTTTTGTATATAATCAATGTAACTGTTCTTATCAAATACCGGCTGGAAGTCCCGGAGAATCTTCTGAGCTTCTGTCGCCCGGTCCTTTAGCAGCTTGTACGTAGTCAGCGCCAGCATCTTGGCGGGCAGAAGATACGCGGTTTGGGGGTCGGTAATTCGAAAATCCGCGCCGTGCAGCGTCCCGGCAAAACCGCCGAAGGTGAAATTCAAGACGGGCAGCAGATGGGTCAGATCCCCCATGTCCGTACTGGCGTTATTAAAGTCCTCCGGCGATACCTCCCGGTAGCTGACGCCCAATTGCTGAGCCGCCTCTGTAAGGATCGGGTCCGCCGCTCGGTAGCGGACGGGCATGTAGCCCTGCAGATTTTCCCGTTCATTTGTCCCGCCAAAGGCGTAGGCGGCGCCGTCGAAGGCGCGGTCCAGCTTCGCCTTGGCGTCCCGGATGCCGTCCAACGTTTTGGCGCGGACTTTTTCCTCCATAACGACCAAATCGGGCACGCTGTTTAAGACCTCTCCGCCTTTGCGGATCAGGCTGTGCACCCGCACATGGTCTTCTTCCCGGAAGGTTTCCCGCAGCAGGCCGACCATATTCAGCGCGCTGGTAGCGATGCTTACGGCGTTTACGCCCTTCCAGGGGGCGATGGCCGCGTGGGCGGCCTTTCCGTGGATGGTCAAAAGCTCTGCGGCAAAGCCGTTGCAGGCGGGATTTCCCAGGTACAAATCCTCCGCGACTGGTACCATATGCACATGGGTAGTCAAGGCGATATCTGTCTGGTCAAAAGCGCCGATGCGGATCAACTCGCTTTTTCCGGAGCCGGGAAAGCCGATATTTTCTTTTTCACGGAGGACGCGCCGCTTGGCGGCGTCCACGTATTCTTCCGCCGGAACTGCAAAAAAAGATACGGACCCCCGCATAGATGCCCTGACCTCCTCATCCATCAATCCGATGGCTGAGCCGATCATCGCGGCAAGCTGTGCGTGGTGCCCGCATGCATGTGCAACTTTTGAACCTAAAGCAGCCATAGGATGTGCTTCACAACCAATGGCGTCCATTTCCCCTACAATTGTTACGTTCGGTCCGTCCTGCTCCATCCAGTCGCCCCGGACGCCGGTGCGCGCCATATACGCGTGCACATCCAGTCCGATGGCATGCAAAAAGCCCGCAACTTTTGCTGCGGTTCTTTCCTCATAAAAGCCTTCTTCCGGATGGCTGTAGATGTCCTGCGCAAAATCAATGATTTCTTGTGCATGGGCATCAATCAGAGCAAGCATTTTCTTCTCGAGTCTATCCACAATATCTTCCTCCGTACATCGTAACGGTCGTTGCCCTTGAAGATTGACAGTTCCATTTTTCAATGCAGTGATTGTTCATAAGATAAAAGAAAGGGCCACACGGATTTCTCCCTTGCGGCTCTTTTTATGCCATTCTATCGTCTATGCAGTTATGTCCCGACTGACGGGACGCTCAAGAAGCAGGGATATATAAAAAAGCTGAAAAAGGGACTCGAACCCTCGACCCCTTCATTACGAGTGAAGTGCTCTACCAACTGAGCTATTTCAGCCAACCGTCGGAACTGTATTGTTCCAAGCAAGGTTTAGTTTATATGACGGATGCGCAAATGTCAAGCATTATTTTGCCAGATTTCGTCTTTTTGTCATTTTTCGGTATGGTCTTGTTCGGAAGCTGGGCTCGGACATTTGCGGGAGGGGGCGCTACGCTCCTTAAAAGGAGCCGCCATTCCTTCTTACTTTTCTCTTTTCTGTATGCGGCCGGTGAATTTTATGGATTCAGGCAGACGCCGTTGGAAGCGAAACGATAGACCTTGCCGCCGATTTTACCGCTCATATTTCGGAGCATCACGCCGGTACTGGGGCGGAAGTAGTACCATTTTCCTCCGGACTTCATCCAGCCGGTTTTCCGTACGCCGTTGGATTGCAAATAGTACCACTCGCCGTTGATTTTTTTTAGGCCGGTGAGCATGGCGCCGGTATTGTCCACGTAGTAGTATTTTTTTTGCAGGTGGATCCAGGAGGCGGTTTTCATCACATAGGTCTTCGAATCCAGGTAATACCATTTCCCCGAGGAGCGCACCCAGCCGCTTACGGCAATGCCGGTTTTGGGGTCCATATAATACCATTTGCCGTCCACCTGCTTCCAGCCGGTATGCCGGACGCCTTCTTCCGTCAGATAGCAGATTTTCCCTGTGCTGGGAGAACGGTAAAGCTGGTTCGTCAGGATCTGTCCGTTGGCGTTTGCCAGATAGCGTTTCCCTTTTACGGAGAACCAGCCGGTGGCGGCGGAACAATCGCTTCGGAAATAGTATTTTTTCCCATTAATGGTGGCCCAGGCGTTCTGTGCCGCGATACCGTTTTTCGCCACGTAATAATGTTTGTTCTGCTGGGTGAACAGCTGGTTTCGGGTCATCCGCCCGGTTTTTGTGCCCATGTATCGCCAGTTGCCGTTGATGGATTTGAGCCATCCCTTATGCGCTTTTCCGCTGCCGGGAGTGAAATAGTAGCAGTAGCCCCTTACCCAGGTAAAGCCGGTTTTTCTCGTGCCGTCAGCCTGCTGGTAATAGATGTCGCCGCCTAGCTGTAAGATTTCATCGGCGGCCATCTTCCCGCTTTCCGGATGTAGATAATACCAGGCGCCGCTATACAGCAGCCAGCCGGTCTGCATAACGCCCTTTTCGTTGCAGTAATAGCGGCTGTTTCCTTCCGTAATCCAGCCGGTCTTTACTTTTCCATTCACATAGTAATACCAGTGGCCGTTTTCCTGTACCCAGCCGTCTTTTTTGAATTGTAAGTTCAGGTATTTGGCGATGGCTCGGGCGTCGGCCTGACCCAGCTTTTTTAGCTTCGCGTCCGTGGATAAAAAGCTCATGACGTCGTTATAATTACTGACAAAGGCGTGTTCGATAATGACGCCGGGGAGATTTAATTCCACGCTCCGGGCGACGATCCCGTAGTAATCCCGCAGGCCGCCGTTGGGGTATTTGCTGCCGTTTTCGCTCATCCGGTATTCCATCCCGCCGGTTTCCGGGAACCGCCGGTAGATCCCAAGAGCCCCCAGCTCCTGCATGACCTGCGCCCCGAAGGCCCGTTCCTTCTGGGCCAGATACGGGCGATAGGTGCCCTTGGAGATCATCACCGACGCGCCGTGCGCCGTGCTGGAGGTGGCAGAATTGATGTGCTGGCTGACCAGAAGATCCGCGCCCAAGGCCGCCGCCCGCTCCGCCCGGGCGCTAACGCCCATGTATTGATTTTGGCTTCTGGTCAGGTATACCTTTACGCCGGAGTATTCCGCCAGAGCCTGCATGGTGTAATTGGAAATTTTCCAGTTAATTTCTTCTTCTTTGTAGGTAACGCCGCCGTACGTCCCCCAGGCGCCGGTTTCACCGCCGCCGTGTCCCGGATCCAGAACGACGGTCTGCACGGCCGCGGGCGCCTCTTGACAGGGAAGCCCGAAAAGGCCGCCGGTCAGGAAAAGGAAGGCGACAAGAAGTTTTCGAAGCGTTTTCCGGTTCATTTGTCCTCTCCTTATGCGATCCGCACGCCGTTGGCTGCGAATTTATAATTTTTTCCGCCGATATTTAAGGTGACGTTTTTGGCCATTTTCCCGTCGCCCAGGAAATAGTAGTAGCGGCCTTTATATTTTAGCCAGCCCACCTTCATGGAACCGTCCACGGTCAGATAGTACTTGTTCTGGCCCTGGGTCAGCCAGCCGGTGCGCATGCTTCCGGTGGGATTTAAATAGTACCATTTTCCGGCGACCTGTATCCAGCCGTTTTGCAAAATGGCCCCTTGGCTGTTGGCGTAGTATTTTTTTCCATTGGTATACTGGAACCAGCCGGTCACAAGATGGCCGTCGCTGTTGAAATAATACTTGTTTTTGCCGATTTTATTCAGACCGGTCAGCATAATGCCGTTTTGGCGGAAATAGTATCGCTGGCCGTTGATGGTCTGCCAGCTTTTTTTCGCCGCGCCGTCGCTGCCAAGGTACAGCCAGTAGGTCTTGTACTTCTGCCAGCCGGTCAGCATCGCGCCGTTGCTATTTAGAAGATATATGTTATTTTCCAGCTTTAATAACCCGGTGCGCATCACGCCGCTGGTGCCCAGGTAATACCATTTCCCACTGACCTGCTGCCAGCCGGTGCGCATCGCGCCGTCGCTGCCCATGTAATAATATTTTCCGTTCAGCTTCAGCCAGCCGGTGGCCATATAGCCGTCCGTTTTGAAATAGTATTTCTTTCCGTCGATGGTTTTGGCTTTGCCCTTTATGTATGTGCCGTTGGCAAGCTGGTAGCGTTTTCCTTTGCTGTCGCTTACCCAGCGCTCTCCAGCCGTATAACTGGCGTTGGCTTTTGTACGGGGCGTAATTACTTCTCGGTAATTCTTATAGCCGAAATCAATGTCTACATCGTTGAAGACGGGGATTCCGGCGATCAGTCCTTTGGTACTGATTAGGCCGCTGGCCGTATCTCCGCTGGTAGCCTGCCAGACAGTATATGCCGAGGCGGCGACGCCCGGAGGCGCGGTCAGGCTTTCCCCGTAGCTGGCTAGCCATTTGTCATAGCCGGCCAGGCTGGCAGCGTTTAGATAATCGTTGTACCAGTGGGTATTGCAATACAGCATCGGGTAATATCCCGCCCGTTTGACTTCTTCCATGAAAACCTTCGCAATATTCGTCCGCTGGGTATTGGTCAGGCCCAGTTGGGTAGAGGATTCCATATCCACGACTACCGGATAGGAAACCTTATAACCCTGCAGGCACTGGATCACCCATTGGGCGTCCTTTAAGGACTGCGCCGTGCTGGTCGTGGTGCTGTAGAAATATACGCCGGCCGGGATGCCCGCCTGGGCGGCGCCCTTCATATTATTCGCAAACTGGGTATCCACCGTATGCGTGCCGTGGCCCACCCGTACAAAAACAAAATCCACGCCGGCGTTTTTCACCTTGTTCCAGTCGATTTTTCCTTGCCAGGCGGATACGTCGATTCCTCGGGTAATCGCCCGGGGGATTGGTTTCCCTTTGCCGTTGTAACAGACGCTGCCGACCCGGTTCCAGCGTCTGCTTGCGGCGTTGATCTCCTGTGGAAACGCCGCGACGCAGGAAATAAGCAGCAGTACGGCCAGCGCCCTTGCCAGAAGCCTTCGCGCCCCTTTTCTTTTTTGACCCCTGTTCTTTTTCATTTGACTCCTCCCGAAACGTTTGCTGTGTCGTACCTTTTTTGCGGTGCGCTTCCCCTCACACAGCAAATATTAATTTAGTATTAATAAAATATTAATTCTTTTCGACCTTATTATATAAAGAATGGAAGAGAAAATCAACCGGAATTTGCATCCATCGATAAATCGCCGTATACGAACGAAAGAAAAAAGCGTTTTCTCACTATATATTGCTGCGCAGCTCTTGCACTGCGGCCATATATGCGAAAACGCTTTTTTATGATGATATACCCTTTGGGTATGTTCTTTGCAGATTATCAGGCGGCGCCTGATTCGGCAATCAGTCCGGATATACCAGACAGTCCGGAGAAATATTGTACAAGACTTCCTCTAGGTAGCGCACAGCTATGTATTTGGCCATATCTAGATTCATATCCTGATAATTGCCGCAGTCTTTGGGGGTGGCTCCCGGCACAGCGCCTACAAAGTCCCGGATAAATTCGAAGGTTTCTGTAATCAGAGGGACGATATCCTTTGATTCATAATCCCCTTTTAGCAGAAGGTAGTTCCCGGTGCGGCAGCCCATCGGCCCAAAATAGAGGACCTTATCCCCGAAATCGGGATGATTGCGCAAAAAGGTGGCGGCCAAATGCTCGATCGTATGCAGCTCCGCCGTATTCATAACCGGTTCCTCATTGGGCGAGGTCATACGCAGGTCGAAGGTGGTTACCACATCGTTGCCCACCGGATCTTTCCTGGCGACATAGACGCCGGGCTGAAGCTTGAAATGGTCTATCGTAAAGCTCTTGATTTTTTCCATAATCCTTGCTCCTTTAGTTTAATAATTTTCTTATGGTTTCCGTAAATAGTGTAGCAAAAAAACGCGGGGGATGCAAGATGGAACGGCGGAAAAACGCCCGGCCGCCGGCCCTATAATGCATCCTTCATCATCCGTACATAGTCTCCGATATACGAAGGAGCTTCTTTCCCATATTTTGCCAGCAGCTTGATAATCGCGGAGCCGACAATCGCCCCGTCGGAAAGGGCGGCCATTTTTTGCGCCTGGGCAGGCGTGGAAATGCCAAAGCCGATGGCGCAGGGAATATCGGTATTCTGGCGCACGACCTCTACGATGGAAGAAAGGTCGGTCTTGATTTCGCTTCTGGTCCCAGTAACGCCCAAGCTGGAGACAATGTACAAAAAGCCCTCCGCCTCCCGGGCGATCCGGGCGATGCGGTTCTGGGATGTGGGAGCTACAAGGGAAATCAGATCTACGCCGTAGGCATGGCAAAGGGGCAGGAATTCTTCTTTTTCCTCAAAGGGCAAATCGGGCAGGATCAGTCCGTCAATGCCAATCCTTTGGCAGGCGGCGATAAAGCGTTCGGCTCCATAGGAGAATACGACGTTGGCGTAGGTCATAAATACCAGCGGGATCTGTACGTCCCGGCGTAGATCTTCGACGAAAGAAAAGATTTTATCGGTGGTAACGCCGCCTTGCAGCGCCCGGAGATTGGCTCCCTGGATCACAGGCCCTTCGGCGGTGGGATCGGAAAAGGGAATGCCAAGCTCGATCAGGTCGGCGCCGTTTGAAGCGGCGGCGCGAACGGCGGCGGCAGTAGTTTCTAGATCCGGGTCGCCGCAGGTGATAAAGGCGATAAATGCTTTTCCATTGGCAAAAGCTTTTGTAATATTACTCATGGATATCCTCCCCTCTGTAGCGGGCGATGGCGGCGCAGTCTTTGTCGCCTCTGCCGGAAATCGTGATGACCAGGATTTGTTCTTTTCCCATAGTAGGCGCAAGCTTTTGGGCGTGGGCGACGGCATGGGCCGATTCAATGGCGCAGATGATTCCTTCGGTTTTCGCCATATATTCGAAAGCGCGCACAGCCTCTTCATCGGTCACAGGAACGTATGTGGCCCGGCCGGTGTCGTGCAGGTAGGCGTGTTCCGGCCCAATGCCCGGGTAATCCAATCCCGCGGAAATGGAGTATACCGGTGCGATCTGGCCATATTCATCCTGGCAGAAATAGGATTTCATTCCATGGAAAATGCCCGGCCGGCCGGTGGCGATGGTGGCGGCCGTTTCAAAAGTATCTACACCGCGGCCCGCGGCTTCGCAGCCAATCAGCCGGACGCTGGGATCTTCGATGAAATGATAGAAACTGCCCATGGCATTGGAACCGCCGCCCACGCAGGCAAGCACTGCGTCTGGCAGCTTCCCTTCCTTCGCGAAGAGCTGTTCCTTGATCTCCCGGGAGATGACCGCCTGGAAGTCCCGGACGATCGTCGGGAAGGGGTGAGGCCCCATGACGGAGCCCAGACAGTAATGGGTGTCGCCAATCCGGGAAGTCCATTCGCGCATCGCTTCGGATACGGCGTCCTTAAGCGTGCCTGTGCCCGTCTTTACGGGAACGACCTTTGCGCCCAGAAGACGCATCCGATAGACGTTTAAAGCCTGGCGGACGGTATCTTCCTCTCCCATAAAGACGACGCATTCCATATCCATCAGGGCCGCCGCCGTTGCGGTAGCCACGCCATGCTGTCCCGCGCCCGTTTCGGCGATCAGGCGGGTTTTCCCCATCTTTTTGGCCAGTAAGGCCTGGCCGAGCACATTGTTGATCTTGTGGGAGCCGGTATGGTTGAGATCCTCCCGCTTGAGGTAAATCTTTGCGCCGCCTAGGTCCTCGGTCATTTTTTTCGCGTAGTATAACCGGGAGGGACGGTTGGCGTATTCGTTGAAAAGCCCGGAAAGCTCCCTGCGGAAGTCGGGATCGTCCTTGTAATGCAGGTAGGCTTCCTCCAGCTCGATTACCGCGTTCATCAGTGTTTCCGGAATATATTGGCCGCCGTGAACGCCGAAGCGTCCGTTTGGATTTGTCATAGTCGATCTTCCTTTCTGACTGCGGCTGTAAAAGCCGCCATTTTTTGTATGTCTTTTTTGCCGTTGGTCTCGACGCCGGAGCTTACGTCCACGCCGTAGGGCCTGCAAAGCCGGATCGCGTCGCCGACGTTTTGGGGCGTAAGGCCGCCGGCCAGGAAATAGGGCCGGCGGATATTTTCCAGCAATCGCCAATCGAAGGCCGTCCCGGTGCCGCCGGTGCCAGAATCCAGCAAGATGAGATCTGCTAGGCTTTCCCTGGCGGCGTCTACGTCCGAGGGCGTCTTTATGGAAAAGGCCTGCAGGAGCGGCTTTTGGGAAAGTGCGCGAAGCTGTCGGATAAAATCGTCGGATTCGCCGCCGTGAAGCTGGGCGGCGTCAATGATTCCAGCGTTTAAAAGCGCCGCGATTACCTCGGGTTTTTCCTGTACGAATACGCCGACTGCCTGGATATTGGCAGAAAGCATCTGCTTCAAGCATCCGGCCTTTTCGGGAGAAATGTACCGTCGGCTTTTTTTCGCGAAGACGAAGCCGATGCAAGCGGGCGCCAGGGCGTTGGCGGCTTCGATGTCTTCGGGGCGGGAGAGGCCGCAGAGTTTTATTTTCGTCATAGGGCGCCTCGCAATTCTAAAAGCTTCGCCTTTTTGTCGGCGGCCCGCATCAGCGTTTCTCCGATCAATACGGCGTCCGCGCCGATGGACGAAAGCTTTGCTACATCGTCGGCGTTTCCCACGCCGCTCTCCGAGACGAAAAGCACCTCCGGAGGCAGTAGCGCCCGCAGCCGCCGGCTGTTTTGGGTATCCACAGTAAAATCCTTTAGATTGCGGTTGTTGACGCCGACGATACGCGCGCCGGCTTGCAACGCTTTTTCGATTTCCGCTTCATCGTGGGCCTCTACTAACGCCGACAGGCCTAGAGCGTCGCAGAGGCTTTGGTATTCCCGTAGCTGCGTCGCATCCAGAAGGGCGCAGATCAAAAGGACGGCGGAAGCGCCAAGAAGCTTTGCTTCATAGATCATATATTCGTCTATGGTAAAATCCTTGCGCAGGCAGGGAATGGAGATGGCGGCGGCGATTTCCCGGAGATAGTCGTCGCTGCCCAGGAACCATTTCGGCTCCGTCAGTACGGAAATGGCGTCGGCCTTCGCGGTCTCATATTCTCTGGCGATGGAAAGATAGGGAAAGTCCGGTGCAATCAGCCCTTTGGAAGGCGACGCCTTTTTGCATTCGCAGATAAAGGAGATTCCCGGGTTTCTCAGCGCCTTTTCAAAGGCGAAATCTCCCTTCGGAAGGGAAAGGGCCTGCCGTGCAAGTTCTTGTAAGGAAAGCTGTTCTTTCGCCCGCCGGGTGCGCTCCCTGGCATGGCCGGCGAGCTGGTCCAGGATTGTCATGGGCGTACCTCCGCCTGATTGCTGATTTCAATCAGCTTTTCCAAAACGGCCAGGGCCGCTCCTGAATCGATCAGCTTGGCTGCCAGGGCGACGCCCTCTTTCATGCTTTCTGCCTTGCCGCCGATATAGAGGGACGCGCCGGCGTTCAAAAGCACGGCGTTTCTTTTCGGCCCCTGTTCGCCTTTGAGAATCCCGCGGGTAATCTGCGCGTTTTCTTTCGGGGAGCCGCCGGCCAGATCGGATTTTTGGCAGCGGGCGAAGCCAAAATCCTCGGGTGCGACGACGTAGGTTTTATACCAGCCGTCCTTGATTTCACATACGGTCGTGGGCGCGCTTAAGGAAATTTCGTCCAGCTTATCCTGGCCGTAGACGACCATGCCCCGGGTGACGCCCAGACTTACCAGCACCTGTGCCAGCGGTTCCACCAGATAGGCGTCGTATACGCCAAAAAGCTGCATCGAAGGACTTCCCGGATTCGTCAAGGGCCCTAGGATATTAAATACGGTGCGAAAGCCCAGCTCCTTGCGGATCGCGCCGACGTACTTCATGGAGGTGTGGTATTGCTGGGCGAAAAAGAAGCACATGCCGGCCTCTTTTAGAAGCTTTCGGCAGGTATCCGGGCTTTGCAAAATATTGACGCCCAAGGCCTCCAGGCAGTCGGCAGTCCCGCACTGGGAGGAAGCGGCCCGATTGCCGTGCTTGGCGACCTTCATACCGCCGGCGGCAGCCACCAGGGCTGCGGTGGTGGAGATATTGAAGCTATGGGCGTTATCGCCGCCGGTGCCGACGATCTCAAAAAGTTCCATATTCGTTTCTACCTTTGTGGCATGATCCCGCATGGCGGCGGCGCAGCCGGCGATCTCATCCGTTGTCTCGGCTCGGGCGCTTTTCGTGGAAAGAGCGGCTAAGAAAGCGGCGTTTTGCGTGGAGCTGGTTTCTCCGCTCATAATCTCGTTCATGACGGCGTAGGCTTCGTCATAGGTCAGGTCCTGTTTGCTTACGATCTTTACAATGGCTTCTTTGATCATCGTTTATATCTCCTTTATGAAATTTTTTAGCATGGTTTTTCCGTCCGGCGTCAGGATTGATTCCGGGTGAAACTGCACGCCGTAGATGGGGTATTTTTTGTGCCGGACGGCCATGATTTCCCCGTCGGCCGTTTCGGCGGTGATCTGCAGCGTTTCGGGAATCGTATCCGGATCGGCGGCCAGGGAATGATACCGGGCGACCGGCGCTTCCCTGGGACAGTCCAAGAACAGCGGACAGTTTGTATCGAACCGTACGATGGACTGTCGGCCGTGCATCAGCTCTTTGGCATAGGTAATCGCAGCGCCAAAGGCGGCGCAGATCGCCTGATGGCCGAGGCAGACGCCCAGAATAGGGATTTCCTGGCCCAGGGACGCCGCGACCTGTACGGTGACGCCGGCATCCTCGGGCCGGCCCGGGCCGGGGGAGAGAATGATCCGATCCGGCTGCAGCGCGCGGATTTCTTCTACGGTCATCGCGTCGTTGCGGATCACCCGGATCGCCGGGTCGATCTCCCCGATCAATTGATAAAGATTGTAGGAAAAGCTGTCGTAATTATCGATTAATAAAATCATGCGTCCGCCTCCTTTGCAAGCTCCAGCGCGCGAATGACGGCTTTGGCCTTATTGATACACTCTTCATATTCCTTTTCCGGGACGGAATCAGCGACGATGCCCGCGCCGCTGCGGACGAAAACCTTGCCGTTTTTCTTGTAGGCGATGCGGATCGCGATACAGGTGTCCATATTGCCGGTAAAGTCGATGTAACCGATGGCGCCGCCGTAAATGCCCCGTTTGTTATTTTCTAATTGGCTGATTAGCTCCCCGGCACGGATCTTGGGCGCGCCGGAAAGCGTGCCGGCCGGCAGTACTGCCTCAATGGCATCCAGCGCGTCGGCGTCTTCTCGGATGACGCTTCGGATGGTGGAACCGATGTGCATCACGTGGGAGTAGCGTTCGATGGAGTGCAGCTTTGCTACTTGTACAGAGCCGAAGCGACTGATTTTTCCCAGATCGTTTCTACCCAGATCCACCAGCATATTGTGCTCGGCCAGCTCCTTTTCATCGGCCAAAAGTTCCGCTTCTAGGGCCAGATCTTCTTCGGGCGTTTGGCCTCTGGGGCGGGTACCTGCCAGAGGAAAGGTATGCAGCACACCGTTTTCTAATTTCACCAATGTCTCTGGAGAAGCGCCGGCTACCTCCACATCCGTGCCGGAGAAATAAAACATATAGGGCGACGGATTAATGGTTCGCAGGAGTCGGTAGGCGTTTAAAAGGCTGCCGGTAAAAGGGGCGGAAAGCCGGTTGGAGAGGACGATCTGGAAAATGTCTCCTTCCCGAATATGGTTCTTTGCCCGTTCTACCATCCGGCAGTAGGCTGCCTTGTCAAACAGCGGCGTAACTTCGCCCAGCAGATGGCCGGCCGGTTCTTTTTTCTTTTCTCCGGTGCGCAAAAGGGCGGCTAGCCGATCAAGCTCCAGGGCGGCCTTCTGGTAGCCGCTTTCCGGCTCGTTCAGCGGCATATTGACGATCAAAACGATCTTTTGCCGGACGTTGTCAAAAGCGATCACCTTATCGAAAAGCATCAGATCCACGTCCTTGAAATTTTCAGTATCCTGCACGCCGCATCGGATAGAAGGCTCGCTGTAGTTCAGATAATCATAAGAGAAGTAGCCCACCAACCCGCCGGTGAAGGGGGGAAGGTAATCAAAGCGGGGACTTTTGTAATCTGCCAGAACCTGTCTAAGATAGGCGGAAGGGGCGTCGGTTTGAAAATGGATGTTGCCCGCCGTCATTTCCCCATCGATGCAGGTGATCTCTAGTTTCGGGTCGAAGCCGAGGAAGGTATAGCGCCCCCAGGTATCGTTGGCCTGGGCGGATTCCAGCATATAGCAGTGCGCCGATTGGTTTTTTAGGATTTTTATCGCTTCGATGGGCGTGATGAAATCCGAAAGTATTTCACAGCTCACCGGCAGCACGTCGTACGTGCCGGAAGCGGCGATTTCTTTGACCTTGCAAAGCTCGGGTAAAATTTTCATGGGCTTTTCCTCCTTACATGCAAAAAACTCCCTTGATTGTTTTCGTCAAAGGAGTTTTTATGTTCTGGTATAGTTGAAAGCGGCGAGCTTTCTGTAAATAAAAAATCCCCGACAGAAAACAATCTGTCAAGGACGAATAAAAAACTATCCGCGGTGCCACCTTGATTCATAGGAATGGCCTATGCGCTTAGCGAGATACCAACATATCCCCGGCAACTGACGTATGCCCACACGTTGCAGAATACTTTGCATAAAATTATGCATTTGACTGCACCCTCAGCGGTCCATTTGACGACTTGTTTCTCACCTGCATCTCAGCATCGCAGGCTCTCTGTAGAGGCATCATCGCCGTTATCTCCGCGTCAACGGTTTGCGATATGATTTTTTTAAAAATAACACATCGAGAGGCGATTGTCAAGGGCCGCCGTTTGGGAAAGACTTGCGTAACTATCCAGCCCGCACCTGTGCAGGCAGCAGCTTTGGGCGGCCAAGAATTCGGTTTCTTTGCTGTGAGGCAAACTTTCAATAGGCCGGATTCCGTAACGATGAAGCCGAAGGCGGATATAGTTACAAATTTGTGCAGCGGTCTCGGCAGCGGAGCGAAAGACCAAACGGTTGCGACGTCTTTGGCAAAATAGGGAAAACTACTTTACAAAAGCGTCCCTGCCCGGTAAAATAGACAGATCAAAATACTGAAATGCGAACGGCCGGAATCTACAGAATGATTTCCGGTCAGAAAGAGGAGGAGCTTATGAAGAATTGGGAAAAAAATATGCGGCAGGTGGTTCCTTACGTACCGGGTGAGCAGCCCGACGAGCCAGACATGATAAAATTAAATACAAATGAAAATCCGTACCCGCCGGCGCCGGAGGTACAGGAAGCTTTGAAGAATCTGCGCGCGGATTCTCTGCGGCTGTATCCGGATTGTACGGCGGGCGCGTTGGTGCACGCATTGGCTCAGTACCATGGCTTGTCGGACGATCAGGTGTTTGTCGGCGTGGGGTCGGACGAAGTGCTGGCCTTGTCCTTTTTGACATTTTTTAATTCAAAGAAGCCGATTCTTTTCCCGGATGTTACGTATTCCTTCTATAAGGTCTGGGCGGAGCTGTTTCAGGTTCCCTATGAATGCCCGGCGCTGAACGAGGACTTTGAAATTGAGCCGGGAGATTACAAAAAGGAAAACGGCGGAGTCATTTTCCCCAATCCCAACGCGCCCACAGGCGTCGTGCTGCCGCTGGAGCAGATTGAGGAAATCATTCGCAGCAATCCGGACGTGGTGGTAATCGTGGACGAGGCATATGTGGATTTCGGCGCGGTGTCCGCGCTGCCGCTGCTGGATAAGTACGACAATCTTCTGATCGTGCGTACCTTTTCCAAATCCCGCGCGATGGCAGGGATGCGGATCGGCTACGCGATGGGAAATCCAAAGCTTTTGCAGTATTTAAGCGATGTGAAATACTCCTTTAATTCTTATACGATGGACCAGACGGCGCTGGTGCTGGGTGTGGAAGCGTTGAAGAACGAGGCCTATTTCCAGGAAACCCTGCAAAAAATCAACGATACAAGGGAATGGACGAAGGAGCAGCTGGCTGCGCTGGGCTTTATTTTCAAAGACAGCAAGACGAATTTCGTATTCGCCGCGCATCCGGATTATTCCGGAGAGGAGCTTTTTAAAGCGCTGCGGGCGGCCCATATTTATGTGCGTCGCTTTGCGGGCGAACGGGTAAAGGAATATCTGCGCATTACCATAGGAACCCGGGAAGAGATGGAATGCCTCGTTCGGTTCCTGCGTAAATATACAGGGAGCAGCAAGTAGGAGAGAATATGAATGCATTAGTAGAGTGGTTTGCGGCGAACCTGTCGCCCTACATTTCTGAATACGGCGTGATTTTTATTATTTCCCTGCTTCCGATCCTGGAGCTGCGAGGAGGTCTTATTGCGGCGGCGCTTTTAAAGGTGCCGGAGGTGCAGGCGATTCCGCTGTGCATCGTCGGCAATATCCTGCCGATCCCGTTTATTCTTTTGTTTATCCGGCAGATCTTTAAGTGGCTGAAAAAGACGAAGGTGTTTGGCGGGCTGATTCAAAAGCTGGAGATCCGGGCGATGGAAAAAAGCGACAATATTCAGAAATATGAATTCTGGGGCCTGCTGCTTTTCGTGGGGATTCCGCTGCCCGGCACCGGCGCGTGGACCGGCGCGCTGATCGCCTCGCTTTTGGAAATGGATATTAAGAAATCCTCGCTGGCGATCCTGTGCGGCATCGCTCTGGCTACGGTGATTATGTACGTCGTTTCTTATGTGATTCTGGGGAATCTTGTGCACTGAGGAGAAAAAGTCATGAAACTAAAGCAGCTTGTAGGCGAGCGTTTCAAGGAACGGCCGGCGGATTGTGTGATCGACAGCCACGCCCTTTCCATCCGCGGCGGTTATATGAAATACGTGGGCAGCGGAATTTATTCCCTGTATCCGCCAATGAAAAGGATTACGAGAAAGATCGAGGCGGTCATCCGGGAGGAAATGGACGCCATCGGCGGCCAGGAGGTGCTCTTTCCTGTGGCGCTGCCCGGCGCGCTCTGGGAAGAATCGGGCCGTTATGAGAGCGTGGGAGAAGAGCTTTTGCGTTTTACGGACAGGAACAACAGCCGGATGGTCCTGGGAATGACCCACGAGGAGGCGGCGGTGCATCTTGTCCGGGAATACGGACAGACGTATACGAAATATCCGTTTACAATCTATCAGATTCAGACAAAGTTCCGCGATGAGGCAAGGCCCCGGGCAGGGCTGATCCGCGTTCGGGAATTTACGATGAAGGACGCATATTCATTCCATACTTCCAAGGAGGATCTGGAAAAACAGTACGAGATTTTTTATCGGGCCTATCATCGGATCTTTGCCCGCGCCGGCGTGCCGGAGGTGATCGCCGTACAGTCGGATTCCGGTATGATGGGCGGCAGCGTTTCCCATGAATTCATGCTGCTGGCGGACGCGGGAGAGGACTCCATCGTTCTGTGCGACGCCTGCGGCTATCGGGCCAATATGGAGGCAGCCGCGAATTCTGTGGACAATACCGGCGGCCTTTTGGCGGCGCCTTTGGAAAAGGTATATACGCCCCACTGCAAAACGATCGAGGAGGTCGTGGAATATCTGGGCGTTCCGGTGGAATATTCCTGCAAGGCGGTCATGTACCAGAAAAACAGCGACGACAGCTATGTGATTGTATTTCTGCGGGGAGATTACGAGGTCAGCGAGACAAAGCTTACAAACTTTCTGGGGGAAAAGGTGCATCCGGCGGTGATTACGCCAGAAAGCGGGCTGGTGGCCGGCTTTACCGGGCCGTACCAGATGAAAGAAGGCCACACAGTTCTCTATGACGTTTCCTTAAAAGGCATCGAATACCTGACCTGCGGCGCCAATGAAGAAAATTATCATTATAAAGGGCTGCAGCTGTTGCGGGACTGCCAGGTGACGGATTTTGTGGATATTTCAAAGATACGAACCGGCGGGATCTGTCCCTGCTGCGGCAGGAAAACGATGCAGGTAAAGCGAGGCATCGAGGTGGGAAATATTTTCCAGTTGGGGACAAAATATACAGAAGCGATGCATATGACGTACACGGACGCCGACGGCGAAAGCAAGTACCCAGTGATGGGCTGCTACGGCATCGGCGTGGGACGGCTGGCGGCGTCGGTATGCGAGGCGAGGCACGATGAAAACGGCCCCATCTGGCCGATCACCATCGCGCCCTGGCAGGTGCATCTATGTTGTATGCGCGTAGACCAGGCGGCCTGCAAAGAAGCGGCGGACGAGTTGTACGCGGCGCTTCTGGCGGCTGGCGTCGAGGTGATTTACGATGATCGGGACGTGCGCGCGGGCATAATGTTCGCGGACGCGGATCTTTTGGGCGTGCCTTTGCGAGTGATCGTCGGCCCAAAGGCCTTGAAAGACAATCAGGTGGAGGTGGTTTCCAGGGATAAGCGGATTTCCACACGGGTGGATCTGCCAAGAGCCGTAGAGCAGATCCAGGAAATGCTTCGCGGGTTGTTCGAGGAAATTGCCGCCCAGGTGGAACCGCGGCGGCAATAAGAAATGCATTCGTATGCGGAAAAGCTGCCGGTAATAAGCTTTCCGCGTGGAGACCTTATCAGGAGAGGCGGCTCTTTAGCTGGGATAGCAGCGCCCGGCAGCCCCTCTCCACCTCTCGCCAGGCGGTATCGAAATCATTCGTATACCAGGGATCGTCGATGTCTCCTGGCTGATCGGTGTAATCCAAAAGCAGATGCAGTTTGCCCGCCGGGTCGTCGCCCAGGATTCGGCGCATACTGCGCAGATTGCTCTGTTCCATGCCGATGAGAAGGTCAAATTTCTCATAGTCCGCCCGTATGAGCTGCCGGGAACGCTTCCCGTCGCAGCCGATGCCGTGCTCCGCCAGCTTGCGCCGCGCCGGTGGGTAAACGGGCCCGCCTTCATAGCTGGTGCCGGCGGATTCTATATGGAATTGTCCGGCAAGTCCTTCTTTTTTGGCCAGATCCTTCAGGATAAATTCCGCCATCGGGCTGCGGCAGATATTTCCTAAGCATACAAAAAGTATTTTTATCATTTCTTATAACTCCTTATCTGTTCCGTATTTCTTTCTAAACGTGATTTTTCGGGTTTTTTGGACGACTCCGAAGTCCCATATGAAAAAGAATGTAGACTGCGTTATACTATCTGCTGAAATAAGCATTTTCCCTGATAAATTCGAGCATATTCTATTTGCAGATCCGGTCATCATCCATCGTCATTTGAAATGCCGGTCTACGAACGCTACGGATAGAAGGAATGGAATCCTATCCTCTGTCATGCACCTGCTGGAGTTTGATACAGCAGGTGCATGAATTCAAAGAACAGTTTTCGCCGCTTTAGTATGCAACTGCAGAAACGGCTGATTATTTGGTTTTGATAGTTGTTTGTTCGACAAACTGGTATTTATCGTTCATAATATGGCCTTAAAATTAAATCCCAGTCATCAGAGAATTCCTTTAAATCAAAATATTTGGTTTCTTCAACCCCATATATTACCTGTGTCTGTATCATTCGATCCTGTGGCATATCAACGGGGGTTCCATCGGCATCTGTAATTGCCCAAAATATTTTTTCCGCCTCTACCCATGTAGCATATTTTTTTATCTCGTCAAGATGCTCTCTGCTTTGATTTCCCCATTCGTCATCATCCAGCCAAATTATTGCGTTATTTTCAAGAACGAAGGCAACACTTCCACTCAACCATTCGCCATCGTAGTTCCTTTTGGTGTTTATGTGGACACCATGAATCCAGGCGAATCGTAAAAGTACGCCAGTATCTCCAGTGTCATATTTTAAGAATATTTCCACCAAATCTTTTCCAGGAATATATTCGACTCTTTCTGGTCTGAAATCATGGAAGTCCCAATTACTTTCCAAAAAGTTTTTAATTCCCTCTGCACTTTTTTCTACTTCATACCATATTGCCATTGAATTTCCCTTCTTTTTCCCCGTTCTCTTACAGATATCTGTGCTGCTGTTATCGGACTTTTGCAAGCAGCTGGAAATGAATCCGTCTAATAGAATTTCGTCTTGCTGTTGATCCTCTTGAGCGTGTAATATTTTCCTTCCGTTCCGATAAAGCCGCCGTATTTTCCAGAGGATTTTGTCTTGATCTTGATATAATTTTTATACAGCTTCATGGTGCCGGTGCCAGTTTCGCCCCAGCCGGTGTCCTTATACTTGAAGGTTACGGTATTGCCCTTTCTTTTCCCGGTGATTTTTGCTGTGGAAGCGGACCGGAAGGGATTGCTGCGGTCGTAATTGATCTGGAATACGACCTGGCTTTTGGTGATTTTCTTGATGATCACGGTGCGGTAGGAGTCCGACGTTTTGCCGGTAAAATGCTTCTGGTACGTGCCGGTTTGCGGCTTAGAGGCTGCTTGGGCAGCAGTGGCGGGGATCATAAGGATCGCCAGCAGGACTATGATGGCCATAAGAAGCTTTTTTGTGTGCGGTTTCTGTTTCATACGTTTTCCCTTTCTTTTTTTTTCAATTATAGCATAGGCAGGCGTATCTTGCCAGAAAAAAGGCGGAAAATTGCCGCCGGATGCCGTGACGTGAAAATCGCCTGAATAGAGAAACATATCTGAAAGAATATTATCAGGGAATAATTCAAAATTTATAAACAAATAGAAAACAACGGGGGAGAAGTAATGACAAAATAATATTTTTATGGTAAACTGTCTACAGACAAGGGGGACGCTGTTATGAAGGAAAAGGAACAAGAATACGAGGGTCGCTTAATAGAACGCATTCTGCAGCTTCTGGAGCTGCTAAAGGAAAGGGGGATTCAGCCGTCCGATATGTCTATGGATGGATGGCCCCAGGAGAAATTTTCGGCGGAGGAACGGGCGAGGATCCGGGAAACCTGGGATATCCTGCGGTTTCTGGATGAGATTCCGGGCGGTTTTTTGATTTATTATGCCGGTGGTAAGGAGGAGATCATCTACGCAAGCCAGGGGATTTTGCGCATTTTCCGATGCGAGACGATGGAGGAGTTCCGGGATTTGACCGGGAATTCTTTCCGTGGGGTCGTGCATCCTGAGGATCTTAAGGCGGCAGAGGCGAATATTCAAAGACAGATCCGGAGCGAACAAAAGGATATGGATTATGTGGAATACCGCATCCGCTGCAAGGACGGCACGATCCGCTGGGTGGAGGATTACGGTAAGCTGATCCGCCGGGAGGGCGGGGACATCTTCTATATATTCCTTGGAGAGGCCACGGAAGAGCGAGGGCGGCAGCAGATTGAGCAGAAGCGGCAGCTGGCGGACGCGTTGGAAAAGGCGAGTTTGGCTGTGAAGGCGAAGAATACGTTCCTTTCTCATATTTCCCATGATATGCGTACGCCCTTAAATGTGATCTTTGGCTTTACCTCGTTGGCGAAGACGAATCTTCACGACCCGGATACACTTATGGATTATCTGGAGCAAATCGAAGGGGCGAGCCAGCAGCTTCTGGATATGATCACGAAGGTTCTTTATCTTTCGGATCTTTTCAGCGCGGCCGGTCCCTCGGAGCTGGAATGCAATCTGCGCCAGACCGTGCGGGACGCCTATGATTTTCTGTTGCCGCAGACGCGGGAAAAGTCGATTAGCTTTACGATAGACTGCAGTCAGGTAGTGCATAACAGCGTTTACGCGGATCAGGAAAAGCTCAAGCAGCTAGTGCTGAACCTGGTCAATAACGCCGTGACTTATACAGAGCCCGGCGGCAGGGTAGAGGTTATCCTCCGGGAGGCGGAGGAGTTTCCCAGCGGCTTTGCCGCCTATCATCTTCTGGTGAAGGATAACGGCATCGGTATGGGCGAAGAATTTAAAAAGGAAATGTTCGAGCCTTTCTGCCGGGAGAAAAGTTCTACCTTAAGCGGCGTGCATGGAATCGGTCTTGGGCTGACCATTGTGAAAAGCATCGTAGAGCTTATGAACGGAACAATTGATGTACAAAGCTCCGTTAACGAGGGGACGACCTTCGATGTGAAATTTATCTTTCGCATACAGCCTCGGCCGGAAGTACCTGCAAAGGATACAGAAGCAGTGGGGCAAAACCGTCGGATTTTGCTGGTGGAGGACAATGAGATCAATCGGGAGATAGAGACAGAACTTTTAGAACGGATGGGATTTACCGTTACGCCGGCAGAGAATGGAAAGGTGGCTCTGGATTGTCTTATGCAGGCGGAAGCCGGCTGCTACGACGTGATTATTATGGATTTGCAGATGCCGGTGATGGACGGTTGGCAGGCGACGACTGCGATCCGTCGTTTGGATGATCCGGTTTTGGCGCGGACGCCGATTATTGCGTTGTCTGCTGATATTTTGCTTAACGACCGGCGCAGGGCGTTGGAATGCGGCGTGAATGTATATCTTTCTAAACCCATGGATTTTTCCGTGCTTTTGGAAACTATTGAAAAAGTGACGGAAAAGAAAGTAGAAAGGGCCGATGAATCGTAGGGAATAGCCAAAGGCGTTGCCGGCCTTGAAAAGTGATTTTTCCATTATGGGACATCTGCCTAAAAATAGAAAAGTATCCGCAGTTTTTTTATATAAAAAGTAAGCGAAAGAAAAATAGTTTCCGGTGGGAAGATGTACGCAAATGGCATGATTTTTGAGCAAAAACTTTGTACAAGTTTTTATGGAAATGGCATTGTATTTTTTGCTTTATCTATGTATAATAAGAAATGATATTTTCTTAATTAATGGCAAGAAGTCATACATGCGCAAGTACAAATTGTTCTGCGATTGATTTAAGTAATGAAGGCGGATGAAAGTGAAAAAGACGAACAGAGAAGCCAGGAGACAGCATTTTTGGACGATCATTTTGGTTTGTGTGTGCACGGCGCTGATTATGGCCGGAGGGGAATATCATGTGTTGTCCCTACGTCGGGACCTGATGGATCAGACGACCGCCAACGTCCTGCGGATGACGCAGCAACAGCAGCAGGCTTTTGATACCTTTATTTCAGGAGATAGGGAGCGTCTGCATAGCTTTGCTGTGAATTTTTCCGGTGCGGATTCCGAAGATGAAACAGCGATCCGGGAAAAGCTACAGGCTTTTTCAGAGGTGGACGCTGATTATACGGTGGTGAATCTGGAAACGGGCACCTTCTACAATAATAGAAGAGGCGGAAAATTTCAGATGTCCAGGGAACAATTAGAAACATATCGGGAGTATACTGGATCGGACGTCTTGGATCCGTATACAAGCCTGTATTCCCAAAGGACAAAATTCGGCTATTATGAGAGCTTTGTTTTTGCTGACGGCGTTCGCGGACTGTTTCAAAAGGGGTACGACAGTTCCAAAGTTTCCGAGGAGTTTTCCATTTCTTTCTATGACGGACAGGGGCAGGGCTATGTGGTAAACAGCCAGGGCGACATATTGCTCCGGTCGGAAAATCAGGGCGACGGCAATTACTGTGACAATATTTTCGATATGGTAGCGTCCACTGAAGATGGCCAGTTGACCCTGGAGACCTTTATGGAGGATCTGGAGGAACAAAAAACCGGCACGGCTGTTTTTGGCGAGGGCCAGGGCGGCTATATCTATACATATGTTCCGGTGCAGAATGTGGAGGAATGGTATCTGATTTCTGTCGTGCCGTTTACTGCGGTGATGAATGAAGCGAACGACATTATCCAAAGCTCCCAGACGGTGCTTCTATTTTTGCTTATCATTATGTTGGTATTTCTGACGTTCCTCTTTCTTGTCTGGAGAAACCGCAGGGCAATGCTGGAGAAGGATTTGGAGCTGGAGTACAATAAGCAGCAGTTTGATATATTTTCCACCTATCTGGCGAATAATACTAACGACGTATATCTAATGTTCGGAATCCAGAATTATAAAGTAGAATACGTCAGCGCGAATATCGAACGTGTGCTGGGGATTTCTGAGGGAGCGGTCTGGAAAGGTGTGGAGGCTCTGGGTCGCGCCAAATATATAGCCGGAGAGATCATCGGCTATGAGGAGCTGGAGAATTTAAAGCCGGGGAGCTCCATCGACGACGTACTCAGTGAACGGACGCATAAAAAGACGGGCGAACGCAGGTGGTTCAGGGAATCTGTCTATTGCGTGACGCTGCAGGGCAAAGAAAAAATCGTTGTTTATATGTCTGACCGGACAAAGGAACGCACGACGCAGGATACGCTGACCCAGGCGCTGGATATGGCGCAGGTGGCTAATAAAGCGAAAAGCGCGTTCCTGGGGAATGTCAGCCACGATATCCGGACGCCGATGAACGCCATTATGGGTTTGGTCACTTTGTTGCAGCAGGAAGCGGATAATCCGGAACACGTAATGGAATATACCCAGCGGATCAACGCCGCCAGCCAGCATTTGCTGGGACTGATCAACGATGTACTAGATATGAATAAGATTGAGGGCGGCGGAGCCACCTTGAATATTACAGAAGTAAACTTGGCGGAACTGATCGACGAGCTGAATATTATGATCCGGCCGCAGACGAAGGCGAAGGAACAGACTTTTCGGATCTATGCTTCCACCTTTACCTATGAGCACCTGTTAGGTGATAAACTGCGCATTAACCAGATTTTGATTAATATATTGTCGAATGCTGTGAAATATACGCCGAAGGGCGGCCGGATCGAAATGCGCATCAGTGAGCTGCCCCGGGTGGTGGATGAATACAATCGTATCCAGTTTGAGATCCAGGATAACGGCATGGGGATGTCCGAGGAATACCAGAAGGTAATTTTTGATCCCTTTACCCGAGAGAAGAGC
>CAOJIB010000004.1 GCA_948436455.1 uncultured Blautia sp. | reverse complement strand
AAAATCATCTGTAAAAGCGATTCTGGACGACATCATGGCGAAGAACGCGCAGGAGGTAGAAGGATGAAAGTTATAATTGGACAAGGTAGCTGCGGAATTGCTACCGGCGCGAAAAAGACTTCTAATGAATTCGAAAGGCTGGCATCTGAGAAGAATCTGACGAACGTTGTCATCGATAAGACCGGCTGCATTGGTACCTGCTATCTGGAGCCGATCGTGGATGTCTACGGCGACGACGGAAAGCTGCAGGCTAGATATGTGAAAATGCAGCCGGAAAAAGTGGCGGAAGTCGTAGAAAAACATCTGATCGGCGGAACGCCTGTGCAGGAATATATGATATCCGAAGAGGACGAGGGCTTCCTCTCTCGTCAGAAGCGCGTAGTACTGCGCAATTGCGGACATATCAATCCAGAGGTTATTGAAGAATACATAGCGACCGGCGGCTACGAGGCGGCCCAAAAGGTTATCACGACCATGACGCCGGACGACGTTATAAACGTTATCAAGGTATCCGGACTTCGAGGCCGCGGCGGCGCGGGATTCCCCACCTGGTTTAAGTGGAACGCCATCAAGTCCAATGCCGGCGCGCAGAAATACATGGTATGTAACGCCGACGAGGGCGATCCTGGCGCATTCATGGACCGTTCCGTATTGGAAGGCGACCCGCATTCCCTGCTAGAGGGCATGATTATCGGAGGATTTGCCGCTGGCGCTACCGAGGGCGTTATCTATTGCCGTGCGGAATATCCGCTGGCCATCGCCCGTCTGGAAATCGCCATGGAACAGGCCAGAGAAAAGGGCTATTTAGGAAAGAATCTGTTCGGAACGAATTTCTCCTTTGATATCCGTATCAAAGCCGGCGCCGGCGCTTTCGTATGCGGCGAGGAAACTGCGCTGATCGCTTCCCTGGAAGGGGAAAGAGGTATGCCCCGCCTAAAACCGCCGTTCCCGGCAGCCAAGGGCTACTGGAAGCTGCCTACCAATATCAATAACGTAGAAACCTACGCCAACGTTCCATGGATCCTGGCCAATGGCGGAGAAGCTTTCGCAGCGATGGGCACGCAGGCGTCCAAGGGTACAAAGGTGTTCGCACTGGCCGGAAAGATCAAAAAGGGCGGCCTTGTAGAGGTTCCCATGGGCCTTTCCTTAAAGGAAGTTATTTTCGGCATCGGCGGCGGCATCAAGAACGACAAGGAATTCAAAGCAGTCCAGATGGGCGGTCCCTCCGGCGGCTGTATTCCCGCAGAGCTGATCGAAACGCCCGTTACTTACGAGGACATCAATAAAACAGGCGCCATCGTCGGCTCCGGCGGTATGATCGTTATGGACGAGAATACCTGTATGGTAGATATGGCCAGATATTTCCTGGATTTCACCAGAAAAGAATCCTGCGGCAAATGTAATTACTGCCGAATCGGTACGAAGCGAATGCTGGAAATCCTAGAGCGCATTACCCGCGGAGAAGGAAAAGACGGCGATATCGAGCTTTTGCAGGAACTGGCCGGCAAGATCAAGGACGGCGCTATGTGCGGCCTTGGACAGACGGCTCCCAATCCGGTGCTCACGACGATCCGTTATTTCAGAAACGAATACGAAGACCATATTTACAATCATAAATGTACGGCGAAATCCTGTAAAGCGCTGATTTCATTCCGCATCACGGAAGCCTGCAAGGGCTGCTCCGCCTGTGCAAAGAAATGTCCGGTGCAGGCGATCTCCGGGGAAAAGAAAAAGATGCACGTCATCGACCCGAATATCTGTATCAAGTGCGGCAAATGCGAAGAAACCTGTAAATTCGGCGCGATAGAAAGACAATAGGAGGCGGAGACTGTGAATAAGTTCAGAATGAATATTGATGGAAAAGAAGTCCTGGGCGTTCCGGGACAGACCATTCTCGAAGTAGCCAGAGAAAACGATATCAATATCCCAACTCTTTGCTACGACGAAAGAACCGAAATCTATGGTGCCTGCGGCCTTTGCGTCGTAGAAGTCGAGGGGAATCCCAAGCTCTGCAAGGCCTGCGCCACGCAGATCGCACCGAATATGGTCGTTAAGACCAAGACCGACCGGGTCATCGAATCCCGGAAGACGAATCTGGAGCTTTTACTTTCCAATCACCGGGGAGACTGCCGTCCGCCGTGCGTGCTGGCATGTCCGGCGCAGACCGACTGCCAGGGCTATGTGGGGCTGATTGCCAACGGCCGTTATGAAGAAGCCATCGAGTTGATCAAAGATCGGATTCCTATTCCCGCTTCCATCGGCCGCGTATGTCCGCATCCCTGCGAGACTGCTTGCCGGAGAGGGCTGGTGGACGAACCGGTTTCCATCGCCTGGTTAAAGAGATTCGCCGCCGATATGAATCTGACGGAGGAAGATCCCTTTATGCCGGAAATCGAGCCGGAAACTGGTAAGAGAGTCGCTGTCATCGGCGGAGGACCCTACGGTCTTTCCATGGCGTACTTCCTGCGGAGAATGGGCCACGACGTAACCATCTATGAAGGAATGCCGAAGCTTGGCGGTATGCTCCGCTACGGCATCCCGGAATACAGACTGCCCAAAGAAGTGCTGGATGAGGAAATCGCCTTGATCGAAAAGATGGGCGTAACGATGATCCCCAATACAAGAGTGGGTACTGATATTACCTTCGACGCGATCCGCAGAGATAACGACGCGGTCTGCATCGGTATCGGCGCATGGCTTTCCACCGGCGTACGTTGTAAGGGAGAGGATGCCAAAGGCGTCATCGGCGGTATTGATTTCCTGCGCAGAGTCGTACGCAATGAAACGATTGACCTGGGTGAAAACGTAGCGATCGTCGGCGGCGGAAATACGGCGATGGACGCTTGCCGTACCGCTGTTCGTCTGGGCGCGAAAAAAGTCTATAATATCTATCGCCGTACAAAAGAAGAAATGCCTGCGGATATGGTAGAAATTGAAGAAGCAGAGGAAGAGGGCGTAATCTTCCTGAATCTGACCAATCCTCTGGAAATCATCGCCGACGAAAACGGCCGCGCCAAACAGATGGTGCTGCAAGTTATGGAATTGGGCGAACCAGACGCTTCCGGACGCCGCGCGCCGATTCCCGTAGAAGGAAAGACCGAAACCATTGATGTGGATACTGTGATCCTGGCCATTGGCCAGAAGGTCAACGCGGCGGGCATCGACGGCCTGGAGCTGACCAGAAAAGGCGGCATCGTCTATGATCCCGATACCTTTATGACGGCTATTCCCGGCGTGTTTGCCGGCGGCGACTGCGGCAATGACAAGATCTCCATCGCTGTGGAATCTATTGCCGACGCCAAGAAGGGCAGTCAGATCGTGGACGCATACCTGGCTGGGGAATCCATTACCTATAAGCCGCAGTATACGGTAAAGAGAAACGACTTAACGCCGGAATCCTTCGAGGACAGAGAAAGAATGTGCCGTCCTAAGATGGATCAGCTTTCCGCCGAGGAACGCAAGGACAACTTTACCGAAGTCGTATTCGGTTACGATGAAGAACAGGCGCAGGCGGATGCCGCGCGCTGTCTGGAATGCGGCTGCCACGATTATTTTGAATGTAAGCTGATCAAGTATGCCAATCAGTATGATGTGGAACCGGATCGTTTTGCCGGAGATATAAATGCCGTAGATTATAATGACGAACATCCATTCATTATCCGCGATCCCAATAAGTGTATCCTTTGCGGCGTTTGCGTACGTGTCTGCGACGAGGTTATGGGCGTAGGCGCACTGGGTCTGGTACATCGCGGCTTCGATACCGTTGTAAAGCCTGCCCTAGAACAGCCTCTGGCGGAAACCGGATGTATTTCCTGCGGCCAGTGCGTAAGCTGCTGTCCCACAGGCGCTCTGCAGGAGCGGCTCTCCATCGAAAAGCCCGTTCCCCTGGAGACAGATGTAACGGATACCACCTGTTCACACTGCTCCGTCGGCTGCAGCCTGCATCTGGAAACGTATGGCGATATGCTGATTAAGTCCGTGCCGGATAAGGAAGGCGCTGTCAATAAGGGCCTGCTTTGCGGCAGAGGAAAATTTGGATTTGACTGCTCCATGGTGGAAGGCAAACTGACAGAGCCTTTGGCAAAGAATCTGAACGGTCAGTTGGAAGAAGTAGATTATCACGACGCGTTCATTCTGACGACGAAGAAGAGCGAAGCCATTGCCGCAAAATATGGCAAAGAAGCGGTAGCCGTAGCGATTTCCGACCGCTATACGAATGAAGAAGCATATGTGATGAAGAAATTCGCGGATTCTATCGGCGCGAAAGCCTTTTCCTTCAATAACCGGGCTTCCGGCGTTGAAAAAGTACTGGGCGTTTCCGCTTCTCCGAATACAATTAACGAATTGTTGTCCGCGGAAGTCATTCTGGCGACAGGGTTTGAGACAGAAGCCAATCCAGTGATTCGCATCAAATTAAAAGAAGCGGCTGCAAACGGCGCGAAGGTTGTCCTGATTAATCCAAAGGAATCTGTGCAAGAGCATTTCGCCTTTGCTTATAAAACCATTTATACAGACAACGATCTGACCTTCCTGAAAGGGATTGCAAAGGCGATCGTAGATATGGGCAAAGGAAAAGAAATCGAGGGCTATGACGAATTTACAGCCAGTGTAACAGACGCTGTTGTCAGTGAAGAAATGCAGGAAATCGCTACGCTTTATGCCGATGCGAAAAAGTCCATGATCGTCTTCCAGCAGAACATCGTATCTGTGGAAGCGGCCGTTCTGCTTTCCGACATCGCGCTGATTTCCGGTCATATCAGCAAAGCACGCGACGGTATTCTGATGTTAAAGGCCAAAAACAACAGCCAGGGTCTGGTGGATCTGGGCGTTACCGCCGGTGCGGAAGCTTTGGAAGGCGTGAAAGCGCTGCTTGTATTCGGTGAGGATCCGGATGTTTCCTTGCTTTCCGATATCGAATTCCTGATGGTTTGCGATACACATATGACAAAGGCAGCCGAAAGGGCGGACGTAGTGATTCCGGGTACGGGCTTTGCCTCCGCGGATGGTACCTATACCAATACAGAGCGCAGGCTACAGATGGTACAGCAGGCGATCGAAGAGGACGTTCTGTTTAACAACTGGGAAGTAGCCGCCGAGCTGGCCCACGTATACGAAGTAGAAATGCCCTACGACGACGCGATGGATATCGCCCAGGAGATGAACAGCGAACTGTCCGTATATCGTTGCGGCGTGATTGGCGAGATCTTGGAAGGCGTGCTTTCCTGCGAGGACGCAGTACTTCTTCCGGCAGCCGACGGCAAATTCACAGATCCGCTGAAATGCACGGACAATCTGATGAATATGATCGACGAAAGACTGCCAAAACGCGGAGAATAACGAATTTCCTCATCGTTTTGGAAATAAACCGTTCCTTTTTGAGCAGGCAGGGCTTTTGCCCTGCCTGTTTTGAAAAGGAACGGTTTTTTATGCCTTAATATGCAAAAAAGCTGCCAGAGGAAGGCTTTCTGTATTAAATATTTCTAATTGAAAAAAATTTCTCAGTAACACCGTTGACAGTTTTGCATAGGTTATGCATATCCTAACCTATGATAAGAAAACTATAGAAAATCGCGATAGATCCATCTCCATACGTCGTACGAATACATAATTGCGCGTGAAAGTCCAATAGGCGCGTTGGATATTTCTAAATGCATACCCATTTGTTTGGCGGCGGACTTTTGGCTAAAAGACTATGCAGAATAAAAACGAAATGCGCAAGCTGTAAAGAAATCTACTATAAAGCCAAAAAGGAGAAAATCAATCCCTAAAGGAGAGGCGTTTTAGAACGTGCGGAGCGTTCATCGCAATCGCACGTCCTTTGGTCAAACTGGTCTGCAAACTGCTTGTAAAAAACCCCGGGATACTATATAATAAAAAAGATAAATTTCAGAAAGCGCGCTGTGTAGCGTATATCTGATAGAATAAAGGAGTATATTATGCTGACCATAAAAAGCATCGTTGTAAAAAATATGCAAAAAATCACACCGGTCATGGTTCTTATTATACTTTCCCTTTCCACAGCTATACAGATATTTAGTACGCAACAGGTGAATCGACAGAACGCTATGCAGATCTTCGGACAGGTCGGACAGATCCTGGAGGAAAATTCCATGGAATTGGAACAAGTCCGGAAAAAATACGAAACCGTATGTCTCAATGACGCAAGAACGGTCGCGTATATTCTTGAATATAATCCGGAGGCAAGAAGCAACATAGACGAACTTAAGAAAATTGCCGCTGATGTGGAAGTAGATGAAATCCATATTTTCGATGAACATGGTGTGATCATCGCAGGGACCCATCCGGAATATTTCGGTTATACTTTCGATTCAGGCGAACAGATGCAGTTTTTCAAACCGCTTTTAACGGATAAATCCCTGGAAATTGTACAAGAGGCCATGCCGAATACAGCAGAGGGCAAGATGGTACAATATTCGGCTCTTTGGAGTGAGGATGGCGATTTTATTGTACAGATCGGTATGGATCCGACGACTGTATTGCGGGCTACGGAAAAAAATGAGCTTTCCTATATTTTTTCCCTGCTTCGGGTCGGCATCAACTACCATCTGTACGCCGTAGATCCAGAAACAAAAAAAATCGTAGGTTCCACAGACCCATCGAATGTTGACAAAAGCCTTAGCGACTTAGGACTCCAGGAAAAACAACTGGGATATGAACGCGCGTTCTATACGAAAGTCGATCATACCTGGTCGTACTGCCTTTCGAGAAAGATTGGCGACAATTATATTATATGGGCCAAGCCTGTGACCAACCTTTACCAATCCATCCTGGTAAACAGTGTTTTGCTATTGGCGGGCCTGGTTTTGATCTCTTTGATCCTGGTACACGCCGTATCAAATACGATGAACCGGACGGTCATCGACAAAATTAAAAAGATTATCGAAAATCTCCGTTCTATCCAGAACGGCAATCTGAAAACAAAAGTCGATATCCAGGACAGCAAAGAATTTCTAGAACTAAGCACCCATATCAACGGCATGGTTGCCAGCCTATTAAAAAGCTCTGAAAAACTGGAGCTGAGTGAAAAAATCAAAAATCAAAAGGAAGAGCTAGAACGGCAGCATGAGCAATTGGAAACGGCGGTGGCACGCGCGGAAGCGGCCAGCAAGGCCAAATCCGAATTCCTGTTTAATATGTCCCACGATATCCGTACGCCGATGAATGCGATCCTGGGTTTTACGAATCTTGCGCTGGAGAGCGACGATCCGACGGTGCAACGGGAATATCTGCAAAATATAGACGTTTCTTCTAAACAGCTTCTGGATTTGCTCGACAATATTCTGGAATTGTCCAGAATTGAAAATCACAAAATCATTATCGAAGAAGATCTTGTCAATGTAGACGATACGTTCCGCAAGCTCTATACGATTTTTGACCGCGATTTAAAGAAAAAGGCTTTGACGTATACGGCGGATTTTGATATCCGTCATCCCTACATGTATCTTGACACGACACATTATTCACAGATGTTTTTGAATATTGTGAATAATTCCATTAAATATACGCCCGACGGCGGCGCCATTGCTGTTTCTTTTCGGGAATTGCCCGGAGATACTCCCGATACCTGCCTGGTAGAGACGGTGATCCAGGATAATGGCATCGGCATGTCTAGTGAATTCCTGGCTCACGCGTACGAGTCCTTTTCCAGAGAGCGTACTTCCACAGCCAGCGGCATTCAGGGTACCGGCCTAGGGCTCGCCATCGTAAAAAATCTCGTAGATTTAATGCGGGGAACCGTGCAGATCGAAAGCTGGCAGGGCCAGGGGACGAAAGTGACGATCCGGCTTCCACATCGGCTGGGAAAAGCTCCGGAAACAAAGAGTCTGGAGGATTTGAAGTCGATGTATACGACGCTTTTTCAGGGGAAACGTATCCTGTTGGCAGAGGACATCGATATTAACGCCATGATCGCAACAAAGCTTCTAACCAGTAAGGGATGTATAGTGGAAAGAGCAAAAGACGGTGTAGAATGCGTAGATATGCTGCATAAAGCAGTCCAGGGCTATTATGATTTGATTCTGATGGACATCCAGATGCCCAATATGGATGGTTATAAGGCGACGCAGTCTATCCGGGCGTTTCCAGATCCCGAGAAAGCGTCCATCCCGATTTTGGCGCTGACGGCCAATGCCTTTCAGGAGGACTGCGACAAAGCCACCGAAGCTGGTATGGACGGGCATATTGCCAAACCTCTGGACGCTGGCAAAATGTTCCAGATGATGGCGGAGGTTTTCCAGCGAGACGAATAAAATCTTATAGAAACCTTTTGGAGGAGGCCCTCATAACGAGTAGCCTCCTCCTTTTCCTTGGTAGGGGATTTTTTGTTTGTTTTATTCCAGCGGAACGACGTACAGATTGTCTTCTGTCAGCTGGGCGTCGCCGTCCGGCGAAGATTTTTGAAACAATAGGGCTTCCACCTCCTCGGTATCGATCACCCGGTCGAAGGCAAACCGCGAGCAATATTCGGTCTTCGCTTCATCAGTATAGCCCATAGAGCCTCCATTGGCGATATATTTCAGCATAGAGCCGTCTTTGAGTCGTACCCCACAAAAGGCTGGCGGCTCCGTATCCAGGGTGGTCGTCGTTTCATTTCCATTTGCATCAATGGCGGGCTCTTCGTACGTACTGCCCTGGAAATCATAATACAGCAGAATGGAAATCGGGGAAAGCTCGGCCGTCTTCACCGTTGCGCCGGAATCTCCCAGCAGGGCGTTCGGCGTGTACGTATGGGAGGCGTCGTTGCCGGAAAGGGGAATATCAAAGTTCCATGCGCCCTCCAGAACATTCGTATATTCAGCTTTATATACGGTGCCCAGATTTTCAAACCCCACATGGATGGTTTTCCCCAGAAGACTTTCCCCAGTCTCCGGCGCGTAGAGCGTCATAACGAATTCCAGCGCGCCGTTTTCGTCCGTATAATGGGTGACAAAGCTTCCGTCCTCCCGGAATTCCAGCGGCGTGCCGTCGTCGTAGATGGGAGCGCCGTCGTTTCCGCAGACGATTCCATCATAGAAGGTGCCGCTCATATTAACCCAGCCCTCCTCTGCATCCGGATCCTCGCCCGTATAGACGTTGATAAATTCAAAGCAGGGCTCGTCCGTTTCGCCTAGATCGTAGCCTTCCACAGAGAAGGAAAGGTGCGCGAAATGTGCGTCTACAATCGTTTCCACGGGCTTGACCGTTATACCTCCTGAAGTGATAGCCATAGACTCGTAGGATTCATGTGACTCAAAGAGCATCGTCGTGCCGTTTTCCACCAGCTCATTCTGCTGCTCGGGAGTCGCCTGCAGGTTTCCCTGCATCCCCCGGCTCCAGTAGTGATAGGCGGCGGCAAGCGCCGTAAGGCTGCTGGCGGCAAGCAGGCAGATACAGGCGGCCGCGGCCGCCGGACGCTTCAGAGAGAACCGTTTCTTTTTGTATGTTTGTATTTCGCAGGTTTTCGCCGTTCGATCCATACGTTCCGCGTTTTCTTGTCGAATTTTTGAAAAAGCGTCGTCGGCCTTTTTCTTCACGATCTCGGGCACTTCAATATCTTGGGTGAATATCTCTTGCATATGCGTACTCCTTTATAATCGTTATGATAATTTTCTCTGGTACGGATTAGAGCCTAGGAAGAGGCGCCGCCCGCAGTGCATGTGGTATTGTAATAGTCCTTCGCCAGTTTTTCCCGGCCGCGCTGCAGCCGCGTCTGCACGGTGCTTTTCGGCAGCCGTAGGAGCTCCGCAATCTCATGGATGCGGTATCCCTCGCTGTAATAGAGAAGTAGAATCAGGCGATATTTTTCATCCAATACGGACAGGGCCTCTTTGAATTCTAGATTATACCGATCTTCCGCAGCCGGTTCCTCATAGATCGCCAATTCTGTCAGACATGCGTTTTTTTGCCGGATGTCGTAGCACTTATTCATCAAAATCCGCGTCATCCACGTACGGAAATATTGCGCATGTTTTAAGCTGTACAACTTTTCCCAGCAGGTCAGTATCGTATCCTGGATCGCGTCCGCCGCGTCCTCGTCGTTCATCAAGATAGCCAGAGCGATTCGATACATGTCTTTCTGGTAAAGCTGCATCAGCTCCACAAAGGCTTCTGAATCTCTTTTTTTGGCTTTTTTTATTAAATGTTCTGTTTTCTTTCCCTGCATATAGCAGTCCCTCCTGTATGTAGCAGTGTCCTTTGCGCGCGCAGTACATCGGCTTTTCAAAGGTTTTGTTCCTTTGTTTTCGCCTCTGTATATTAGACGGAGAAGTCGGCGAAAAAATCTCATGCCAGAGGAAAATTTTTTCATTTTTTTGCACGCGCCGACGCGGCTTACTTCTATTGTAGCGGCAAACGCGAACTTTTCCCAGGGATTTTATAAGAAATACGGCGGCGTATCTCATCGGGCATAAAAACAACTCCTCCCCGCATATAGTAGAGAATAAATCCTATGGAGCCCTGGATGAAGAAGGAAAGAACCCGCAGGCTGAAATCGGGATTTGTAAATGTTCTGGAAATTCCCAGAGATTTGGCGTATAAAGAAGCCCTTGTCACCCTCACCGGGAAAAAGGAGCTTGTGATAGAAAACTACAAAAGTATTTTGCTGTACCGACCGGAGCGCGTTTTGATGCTCACAAAGAACGGCCGGCTAGAAATCCTGGGGAAATCCATGGAAATCGTCTACTATACAAGCGACGAAATGAAGATCACCGGCTATATCCTGAATCTTCGATGGATCAATAATTAAAGATGGGAGAGTGGACGCTTGAAATCATTGATTCCCTACATAAAAGGTCACGTCCGACTGCGTTTTTGGTGCGAAAAACCGGAGCGTTTTCTGAACTTGTGCGCGTATCACCAGATTGTGCTTACCAATCTCAACCGGAACGGAGAGATCTTCGAATGCCTGCTGTCGCTGAAAGACGTACGGCGTCTCCAGGACATCTGCCGGAAGACACAAACTAGAATCAAAATCATGGAAAAACATGGACTGCCCTTCTTTTTTTACAGGCAAAAAAAAAGAAAGGCATTTTTTATTGGGATTTTTCTTGGCCTAGTGCTGCTTTATCTTTGTTCTACCCGAGTATGGAATATACATATTGAGGGAAACTATAGCAACAGCACGCAAATGATTCTGCGTTTTTTAGAAACGCAGGACATTTGCCATGGAATCGCCAAAAAAGAGATCAACTGCGCGCAGACAGCCGCGCAGATCCGTCGGGCCTTTCCGGATATTACCTGGGTATCCGCCAAACTGGTCGGTACGGAGTTGGTGATCACCGTGCAGGAAAATGAAAATCCACAGGCGCAGGAAAAAGCGTCTGAAGAAAATCTTCCTGCCGATTTGGTGGCGGATAAAAGCGGCGTAATCGTAAAAATGATCACCCGCCAGGGCGTGCCGATGATGACCGTCGGGCAGAAGTGCAAAAAAGGCGATCTGCTGGTACAGGGCCGTATCGATCTTCAAAACGACGCCGGAGAAATTGTACGGTATGCCTACGTACAGGCGGATGCAGACGTATACGTTTCCCACGTATATACGTATAAGGATTCCTTTCCGCTGATACATGAGCAGCGTCAGTACACTGGAAAGAAAAAATCCCGATATTTCCTGCAGATTTTAAAAAAGCGTTTGGAGATAGGCGCGCCCTTTGGCCGCCCTTTTACCGACTATGACCAGCTCTGCCGGGAATCCAACGTATATCTGACGGAAAACTTTCTTCTGCCCGTCAGCTATGGGATGGTGACGGAAATGGAATACCAGAAAAACCGGATACGATACTCGAAAGAAGAGGCAAACGAGCGGGCAAACGAAAAATTAATCCTCTTTTTAGAGAAATTATTGGAAAAAGGGGTACAAATTTGTGAAAATAATGTTAAAATAGAATGTACAGATACTATGTGCATCAGTCAGGGGACTTTGGTAGTTATTGAAAAGATTGGCGTAGCCAATCCGATTCCTGAGATCTCCCGGTCACCGGAAAGGAACGAAAGCGACGATGAGCAGCAATATCCTGGAACTACAGACCGATCTTCCGGCAGAACATGAAAGAAACGTATTCGGACAGTTTGACGAACATTTAAAGCTGATTGAACGCACGCTGAACGTTACGCTGGTCGCCCGTGACGGCCGCCTGAAGATTTTGGGAAACGAGCCGTCGGCCAGACGTGCCTGCCAGGTGATTGACCAGCTGGCGGCTCTGGCCAAAAAAGGCAATACCATTACGACGCAAAATGTAAATTACGGACTGGCCCTGGTCCTGGAAAACAGTACGGAAACCCTGGAGGAAATCGACCGGGACCACATTTGCAATACGATCCAGGGCCGGCCCATACGGCCCAAAACGCTGGGCCAGAAGCAGTATGTGGATATGATCCGAAAGTATATGCTGGTCTTTGGCATAGGCCCCGCCGGAACCGGAAAAACTTATCTGGCCATGGCCATGGCAGTGACGGCCTTCCGCAATGAAGACGTGAGCCGGATCATCCTTACCCGGCCGGCTATTGAAGCGGGAGAGAAGCTGGGATTTCTCCCAGGAGATCTCCAGAGCAAGGTAGATCCTTACCTGCGTCCGCTCTACGATGCCCTATATCAGATCATGGGACCGGACAGCTTTTCCAAAAATATGGAACGGGGACTGATCGAAGTGGCGCCTCTTGCTTATATGCGCGGCCGGACGCTGGATAACGCCTTTATTATCCTAGATGAAGCACAGAATACGACGCCGGCCCAAATGAAGATGTTTCTGACCCGTATCGGCTTTGGCTCCAAGGTCATCATTACAGGAGACGCTTCTCAAAAGGACTTGCCTGCAAATACCCAGTCCGGGCTGGATGTGGCGATGAAGGTGCTACGCAAAATTCCAGATATCGGCTTTTGCGAGCTGACTTCTAAGGACGTGGTGCGCCATCCGCTGGTGCAAAAGATCGTTCAGGCATACGACGACTATGAAAAAAAGGCGAAGTCTCAAAAGAACAGGAGAAGGAATTATGACCGTACATCTGGAATATGAAGGAGACTGGTATCTGGGAGAGGATTTCGGGGCTCTGGCCAATCAGGTGGCCGAACAGGTGCTTCAAATGGAAAAGTGCCCGTATCCGGCGCAGATCAATCTGGTATTGACCTCGAATGAAGAGATTCAACGGATCAATCTGGAATTTCGGGATATCAACGCGCCGACGGACGTACTTTCCTTTCCAATGATCCCTTTTTCCGTTCCCAGCGACTATTCAGTCATAAAGGGCGATCCGTCCTTTCTGGATCTGGATACGGAGGAGCTTCTTTTGGGAGACATTATGATCTCTGTCCCGAAAGTACAGCAACAGGCGGCAGAATATGGACACAGCATCCGGCGGGAATTTTCCTTTTTAGTGGCTCACAGCGTCCTGCATCTTCTCGGATACGACCATATGATCGAAGAAGAGGCGAACGTGATGGAAGAGAAGCAGGAAGCCGCGCTGGCGGCATTGTCCATTACCAGATAAATGTAGGAGGAATACAATGAAAAGAATGAAAAAAGCAATTGCCATGGCTCTTTTAGCGGCGATAGCCCTTGCGGGCTGCGGCAAGGATGAAGAGCCGGAACCCATACAGGAGGTACAGGAAGAGCCGTCCATTGACCAGGACAAGATTGTTATTGAACGCTCCGACGATGCCACAGAAGAACCGACGGACACCCTTCCCGAGGGAGAGGTACGCAGCTACCTTACCGGCAAACCGGTATCTGCTGATGTCGGCCGGCGGCGACCGGTGGCAGTTATGCTGAACAATGTTGTAGACGCCGTACCGCAAAGCGGGATTTCCCGGGCGGACGTCGTATACGAAGCGCCTGTAGAAGGAGACATCACCCGTCTGATGGGCATTTTTGAAAATTATAACGATTTGACAAAGATCGGCTCTCTTCGAAGCTGCCGGGATTATTATATCTTTTATGCATTGGAATTCGACGCGATTTATGCCCATTATGGACAGGCCGCCTATGCGGTGCCCTATCTGGAACAGGATTTTGTCCACAATCTAAGCGGAATTTCCTCCTATGGCGACAGCATTTACTATCGTACCAGTGATCGGAAGGCGCCTCATAACGTTTATATAGACGCTGACGGTATCCAAAAAGGTATTGAAATCTGTCAATATACCCAGGATTACAGCGCAGATTACGACGGCCATTACCAGTTTGCCGAGGACGGCGTCTCTGTGGATTTGCCGGAAGGCGCCTCCGCAAATAAAGTCACTCTAAACTGCTATTCGGTGAATCAGCCTTGGTTTGAATACAACGCGGAAACGAAAAAATACAATCGTTTCCAGTATGATGAAGCCCAGGTGGACGAGATGGACAATGAACAACTCGCCTACGACAATATCATTCTGCAGTATTCCCAGTATAAGCTGTATGACCAGAACGGTTATCTGAATATCGACCCGATTACCGCGGGCACCGGAAAATATATTACCCATGGAAAAGCCGTTGATGTACGCTGGGAGAAAGACGCGCCTTGGGGCGTGACGCATTATATTGACACGAACGGCCAGGAAATCACCCTGAATCAGGGAACCACCTGGGTAGCGATTATCTTAAACGATCGGATCGATCAGGTGGAGATTTCCTAAAAATGGACTCCTCTGGCGACGGCCAGCTTCGTATAAAATGAAACAGAACGCCGATACTATAGAAAAAGAGGCGCCACAGAAGCGCCAAAAAGGAGCGAACAGCTTATGCGAAAGACATTCTATGGCATCGGTGTTTTTCTGTTTCTTAGCCTTTTGTCCTTGGGTTCCTACGGCTCCTATAAGATTTCAGATATGAAAATGAAGATCCGGAATCTGGAGCAGAATCTGGAGGCCGAGCAGTTAAAAGAGACGGAGGCGGTAAAGCAGATTATCACAGAAGCTACCCAATGCACGATTGAAGAATATGACCGGAATACCGGCGAATTAAAGGAAAAAACCACGCTGGCCGCCGATAATATCAACGGTATGAGCCGGGAAGAGCTCATAGCCTTTTTATCCCGGAGCAATACAGCGTATTATCGATATGCGCTGGTGGCTTTTTCCCCGCAACATGTGGTCATCCGCCAGAGCCGCACTACCTTTGGCACCTATTACCTGGTAGATGAGGACGGAAAAGTCGTTGTTTATAAAGGGGATAAAAAAACGTTGTTTGAACCGACGGAGATTCAGACGGCTTCCCTGCCAAAGACCCTGCAAAAGGAAATAAAAGAGGGAAAAATGTTAGACTCAGAGGAAGAGCTGTATAATTTCCTGGAAAATTACTCCAGCTGACCCTGCGCGCATATCATATACAGCAGGGAAAGATATTCTCCGACGGCTTGCCCCGATAATTTGTAAGAAAATATGGACGAATGCCCAAAAATGTTGTACACTGGGAATGACAACATAGCAGGAGGCATACAGACATGGATTTCAGAAAGCTTTTGCGGGACAAGCAAAGGATCGTCATTAAGATCGGCACTTCCTCGCTGACCCATAGAGAAACCGGAAAACTGGATCTTATCAAGATGGAGGTTTTGATCCGAGAGCTGGCGGATTTGCGGAATCAGGGGAAGGATGTAGTCCTGGTGTCTTCCGGCGCTATCGGAGTAGGCGCCGCCGCCCTGGGACTGTCTGGGAAGCCGACAGATTTGGACAAGAAGCAGGCGTGCGCGGCGGTAGGCCAGGCCAGGCTTATGATGATCTACCAAAAGCTTTTCGCCGAGTATAATCAAAAAGCCGGGCAGATTCTGATGACCAAAAATACGATGGTGGACAATCTAAACCGGATGAATGCAAAGAATACTTTTCAGGCGCTTTTAAAGATGGGGGTCATTCCCATTGTCAATGAGAATGATACCATCTCTACATACGAGATTCAATTCGGCGATAACGATACGCTTTCCGCGGTAGTAGCCGCCCTGATCGGCGCGGACCTTCTGATTCTTTTGTCGGATATCGACGGCCTTTTCACCGATGATCCCCACGCCAACCCCAAAGCTGGTTTCGTCAGCCTGGTGGAAAATCTGGATTCTCATATCGCCAATATGGCGAAAGCTACGACGGGAAGTCGTATGGGAACCGGCGGCATGGCTACGAAGCTGACAGCGGCGCAGATTGCAACCTGTGCAGGCGCAGACATGCTGATCGCCAATGGCGCGGATTTTCATATTATCCATAAGATTATGGAGGGACAGCCCCTGGGCACCTTATTTACGGCGAACCGCAAGGAAGAGTTTTATCTTATTGATTACATTGAAAAACTGATTTGACGTTTCAGATACACCCTCGCGTACTACAGAAGATTTTCCAGCCGTCAGGAGGTGAAGTTTATGGACGAAAAAGCGATCGATAGGATCAACGCACTGGCAAGGAAGGCCAAAAAGGAAGGCCTGACCGAGGAAGAGAAAAAGGAACAGGCCCATTTACGGCAGACCTATATCGCCGCCATCCGAAAAAACCTGCGTTCCTCCCTGGATCAGATCGACGTGCAGGAGAAGGACGGAAGCATTACGAATTTAGGAGAAAAATATGGAAACAAAGCAAAGCATTAGAAAACGTATATTCGCTGCAAGAAAAACGCATACCCTGGAGCAGATCGAGGCTATGAGCCAGGCGATCTGTCAGAAAGTGACGGAGCTTCCCGTTTTTTCTCAGGCGGAATTTTTTTACGCCTATGCAGATTATAATAAGGAAGTTATGACAAGAGGCATGATCGAGGCCGCCTGGCAGGCAGGCAAGCGAGTTGCCGTTCCGAAGGTACATGGCAAAGATTTGGTCTTTTATGAGCTAAAAGACTTTTCCCAATTAGAGCCGGGCTATTACCAGATCCCGGAGCCAGCCAGAGGGGAAGAAGTACAGTGGGAAGAAGCGCTGCTTCTGATGCCGGGCGTGGCCTTTGATCCGGCCAGGCACAGAGTCGGCTACGGCGCCGGCTTTTATGACCGGTATCTGGAAAAACATCCGGCCCATCCCACGGTAGCGGTAGCTTTTGACTTCCAAATTGTTCCAGAAGCTCCCAGCGAACCTACGGACATTCTGCCGCAGCTTGTGGTGACGGAAAGCACGATTTATGCATAGGAGGTTTACATAATGGATTTATTGGAACAAATCGGCAGAAACGCGAAGCTTGCGGAACCCATTTTGCGGAATCTGGATGCAAACAGCAAAAATCGAATTTTGCGGCGTGTGGCAAAGGAGTTGGTCGACGATACAAAGGCAATTCTGGCGGCCAATGAGAAAGATATAAAAGCCGGTCAAGAAGCGGGTATGTCCGCCGGCCTGATCGATCGCCTGCAATTGACTAAGGAGCGGATCGAGGCCATGGCGGAAGGTCTTTGTCAGCTAGCCGACTTAGACGATCCCATCGGAGAAGTACTGGGCATGAAAAAACGGCCCAACGGCCTTTTGATTGGTCAGAAGCGCGTGCCCCTAGGTGTCGTAGGCATTATTTATGAAGCCCGGCCCAATGTGACGGCCGACGCTTTCGGCCTCTGTTTAAAAACCGGCAACGTAGTCATCCTAAAGGGCGGAAGCGACGCGTTGGCATCGAATACGGCCATTGTGGAATGCATCCGTAAGAGCCTGGCCGGCGAACAGGTAAACCCAGACGCCATTCAGCTTATTACTGCTACAGACCGGGAAACTACGGAAGCCTTCATGAAGCTGAATCAATACGTGGATGTGCTGATTCCCCGAGGCGGAAGAGGGCTGATTCAAGCCGTGGTGCACAACAGCACAATCCCCGTAATTGAGACCGGCACCGGCAACTGTCACATTTACGTGGATGAGGACGCTGACCTGGAAATGGCCACGGCCATTATTATAAATGCCAAAACCCAACGGGTAGGCGTATGCAACGCCTGCGAATCACTGCTGATCCACAAAAAAGTCTTACGGGATCTTCTGCCAGTGCTTGGCGAAAAACTTGGAAAATATAAGGTGGAAATCCGGGGTGACGAAGAAGTATGCAAGCTTCTAAAAGACGCCGTTGCCGCTACCGAAGAAGACTGGGGAAAAGAATATCTGGATTTTACCATTTCAATCAAAACGGTTCCTTCTGTGGAAGCGGCTATCGCTCATATTAACCGGTATAATACGAAGCATTCTGAAGCAATTATTACCAGGGATTACGACCATGCGCAGAAATTCCTGGAAGAGGTAGACGCGGCAGCCGTGTACGTAAACGCTTCCACCCGTTTTACTGACGGCTTTGAATTCGGTTTTGGCGCTGAAATCGGCATCAGTACGCAAAAGCTTCATGCAAGAGGGCCTATGGGTCTTTTGGCTCTGACGACTACAAAGTATATCATTTATGGAAATGGACAAATTAGGCCATAGATTTTTTTCACAAACCGTGTTATACTAAAAAGTAATCGTACAATACCCGGCAGCCGGGCAGTTTCCTTCCTGGAAGGATTTACTGGAAAAGCTGCCGATGCTTTATGAAATAACAGGATTGATTGACGGGAGGAATTGGAATGAGGAAAAACCGAATCTTTGCAGTACTTCTGGCTGCCTGCGTCGCCGCATGCAGTATGCCCGTGGCGGTCTTTGCGTCAGGCGAAACGGAAGGAGAGCTTACGATAACAGAGGATCTTTCGGAGGCGACGGAGGAACCTGCGGCGGAAACACCGACGCCGGAAATTACAGAAACCCCGGAGGCAACGGAAACGCCTGCGCCTACAGAAACGGCAACGCCTACGGAGACACCGACGCCCACAGAGACGGCGGCGCCTACGGAGACACCGAAAGCGTCAAATATCTTCATCGGGGATACCGGTTATGATTCCCTGGAAGCGGCTGTAAAAGCGGTGGCGGACAGCGCGGATAAAACGGCTGAAATCCAGTTAAAAAGCGACCAAACAATCACAGAAACCATCCATATCCCCGCGGGAATAACAGTAACCCTGACCGGTGAAAAAGCAGTGGCTCTTACAAAGGCATCAGGCTTAAAGGAAGCTATGTTCCGTGTCAGCGGCACCTTACATCTTGGCAAATCCGGCGATACGCAGGCATTGACCCTAAAGGGAGCCTCCGGCGCATCGGCCGCGTTGCTGCGTGTGGAGGGGACTTTACAGGTATTTCCCGGCGTAACGATCAGCGGCAACCAGTCCGCAGGAAACGGCGGAGCGATTTATAATACCGGCAAAACTGTGTTAAACGGCTGTACGATAAAGAGCAACCGAAGCGATAAGGGCGGCGCCGTATATAACAGCGGCACGCTGGAAGTCCTGGGCGCCGCCGTAATTTCCGGCAATACAAAAGCCGACGGAAAGACCGCCTGCAACGTTTATCTGGCCGGTAAGAGCGCAGTCACGGCAAGCGGCCTTTCAACAGGGGCGAAAATCGGCCTGACAGCCGAGCAGCCTTCGAACGGCCTGACCGTGCTCAAAGCATCCAGCGGAACTTCCGTAAAGGAACAGGTCAAATATTTTGCTTATGATACCGGCGATCGCTATACGATCAATACCAGCGGACAGTTGGCGGAGAAGGTCGCAGAGGATACAACGCCTCCTACTTTGACAGAAGTTTTCACAGAACGGATTTCCGATAGCGCTGCAAACGTCACCTTTACTTCCGATGAAGCAGGTACGTATTACTACCGTGTAGATAACGCTTCTGTAAATACCGGAAAAGGCGGCGCTGCACTGCAGGAAGATACAGATGTGCTACTGGAGCTGACCGGCCTGTCTGCCGGCGCGCATACCGTCTATATCGTAGCGGTAGACGCAGCGGGAAATAAGAGCGATACCCTGGAGGTGGAGATCCCGTCGCTGGAGCACAATCCGATGATTGCCGACGCGGCGGATAATAAAATCGACGGCATCCAGAGCTCTTACGATAAAACATATCGGGCCTCCGGCAGCTCTTCGACAAAGTATCTCGTCTCCTTCAGCGCGGTAGGCGCAGGTATGGATTTCCCGGAGGAAGAAGGAAACGTCCGTTACGAGCCGAAATCCTGGGGGATTAGCAGTTTGACCGGACAGTCCTTTGAAGAAGATTATCGGGCGTCCTTTAGCGGAACCACCGCTGGAAATTATGTGCTTTCCGTAGAATTTGAGCAGCAAAGATACGACGGGGAAAACTGGACTGCCACAGGAGAAATCGACACCAAGACCGCAGATATTGTGCTGAATCCATCCGGTTCGGCAACGCCTACGCCTACAAAGAGATCCGGCGGCAGTACGACAGGCTCCGGGAATACCAGCCAGACGTCCTCTGTGAAAACAGCCGACGAAGCCCCGATAGCTCCCTTTTTATTCCTTGGGCTTAGCGCCGGAGCATTGGCTGTGTATCTGTTGTTTGTAAAGAAAAAATATCAGAGATAAAAAGCGTAAAAGACTGTTTACGCCTATGGTAGAAAGCTGTCTCCATAAAGGGGCAGCTTTTTTCCTACATGCCGATACGTCCACGGACGGAAAGTTTTCCACCGCGGCAATATTGAAAATCTGCGTTTTTTAGTATATAATGGCAACGGATTTCTTAATAATTTTTCTCAAAAGATATGTAAAGCGAAGCTATGAAAAGACATATAACTGTTCGTAAAGATGCAAATAGAAATCATGATGTTATAAATAATAAAAAAACGGGTACCCTGCTTAAGCAATAGCTGTACGGTTAAAAACTCGTTTCTTTGATAATGATTATATAACCAAAAAAGGGGAAAATCAAAAAAATGTACGCAGAAATCGATTTTACTACCATTGACACAAGCCAGGAGCCGCCGCAGGAAGAACCGGCCCGCCAATATTATTTTATTGCTAAATGCCGCCAGCATGTGAAACATCTAGAAGAAAAGCTGGGGCGGCGTCCGACCTTTTTTACGCAAACCTTCGGCTGCCAGATGAACGCCAGAGATTCGGAAAAGCTGACGGGAATCCTGCAGGCGGCCGGCTATGAAAAGGCTTCTTCTGAAGAAGCAGATTTTGTGATCTATAATACCTGCACCGTCCGGGAAAACGCTAACCAAAGAGTATACGGCCGGCTGGGCTATCTTCACAGCCTGAAAAAGAGAAATCCGCACATGCAAATTGCCCTTTGCGGCTGTATGATGCAAGAGGCTCATGTGGTAGAAAAGCTGCAAAAGAGTTATTTCTTTGTGGATTTGATCTTCGGCACACATAATCTGTATAAATTTGCAGAGCTTCTGGATACGACGCTGGAGTCGGACCGGATGGTCGTCGATGTCTGGGAGAAAGAACATACAATTGTGGAAGATCTTCCCTGTGACCGGAAATATTCCTTTAAATCCGGCGTGAACATTATGTTCGGCTGCAACAATTTTTGCAGCTATTGCATCGTCCCCTATGTGCGCGGAAGGGAACGCAGCCGTAGCCCGGAGGCGATTTCGGAGGAGATCCGGCAGTTAGTACAAAACGGCGTCCGGGAGGTCATGCTGCTGGGGCAGAATGTGAATTCCTATGGAAAAGACCTACTCCCCCCCGTCAGTTTCGCCCGGCTTTTGGAAGAGCTGCAAAAGATTCCCAACCTTGCGAGAATCCGTTTTATGACTTCTCATCCAAAGGATCTCTCTCCAGAGCTAATCCAGGTGATGGCAAAATACCCAAAAATCTGCCGACACCTTCATTTGCCGCTGCAGTCCGGAAGCAGCCGGATCCTGCAGAAAATGAACCGCCGATACGACAAGGAAGACTATCTGGCCTTAACGGAAAAGATCCGGGAGGCCGTGCCGGATATTTCCCTGACAACCGATATCATCGTGGGCTTTCCTGGGGAAACGGAAGAAGATTTTTTAGAAACGCTGGATGTGGTCGAACGAGTAGGATATGATACGGCCTTTACCTTTTTGTATTCCAGGCGTACCGGAACGCCAGCCGCAGCCATGCCGGAACAGATTCCTGAAGATGTGGCGAAAGATCGCTTCGACCGGCTGCTGGCTCTTGTTCAGGAAAAAGGCCGGGCGCGCTCCGGACGCTTTATGGGCTCCATACAGGAAGTCCTGGTAGAAGAAAAAAACGCTGCGAAAGAGGGCTGGCTAACCGGCCGGATGAGCCAGAACCTGTTGGTGCATTTTCCAGGAAGCGCCGCTCTTATCGGAGAGCTTCTACCGGTACGGCTAACCAAATGCAAAGGGTTTTACTATATAGGAGAGCAGGTAAAATGCCATTATCACCAATGATGCAAAAGTATCTGGAAACGAAAAAAGCTTACCCGGGCTGTATCCTCTTTTACCGTCTGGGAGATTTCTATGAAATGTTTTTTGAAGATGCGCTGACCGTTACAAAAGAACTGGAGATTACCTTGACCGGCAAGGACTGCGGCCTTGCCGAACGCGCTCCCATGTGCGGCGTGCCTTACCATGCAGCGGAAACCTATATTAACCGTCTGATCAGCAAAGGATACAAGGTGGCCATCTGCGAACAGATCGGCAATCCCAAAACTGCCCGGGGCTTAATGGAACGAAAGGTCATACGAGTTGTAACGCCGGGAACTGTTCTAGACGCCACTGCATTGGAAGAGGGAAAAAATCACTACATTATGTCCATCGTCTCTTTAACCAATCACTTTGGCTGCGCCATCGCCGACATTACTACGGGCGATTGTTATGTGACGGAAATGGACAGCAATCAAAAACTCCTGGACGAAATCTATAAATACGTGCCGGCGGAAATCATCTGCAACGAGGCCTTTAGCATGTGCGGCCTTTCACTGGAGGATCTGAAAAGCCGGCTGGGCGTCTGTCTGTTTTCTCTGGAGGACTGGTATTTCGACGACGAAAAATGCCAAGATATTTTAAAAGAGCATTTCCATGTGGGCGCTCTGGAGGGGCTGGGCCTTCAGGATTACGACAGTGGGGTAATCGCCGCCGGCGCACTGTTTCAATATCTGCAGGAAACACAGAAAAGCGGTATGAACCATATGACCAGCATTCGCCCATACCAGGCGGAAAAATTCATGCTGCTGGACAGCTTTAGCCAAAGGAATCTGGAACTGGTGGAAACCCTGCGGGAAAAGCAGAAAAAAGGATCTCTGCTGTGGGTCTTAGATAAAACAAAAACGGCCATGGGCGCCAGGACTTTGCGTTCCTATCTTTTACAGCCTTTAATTGAAAAGACAGAAATAGAAAAGCGGCTGGAAGCCGTAAGCGAATTAAAGGACAAAGCCATGGTGCGCGAGGAAATTCGTAAAGCGCTGCAGCCTGTATACGACCTGGAACGTCTGATCGGCAGGATCAGCTACCAGACGGCGAATCCCAGGGATCTGGTCGCCTTTTGCCGCTCCCTTTCCATGCTGCCTGGCATCCGGCAGCTCCTACAGGAATGCCACAGCCCCCTTTTGATGGAGTTGACCGAGGAAATGGATCCGCTGGACGATCTCTGCGAACTGATTGACCGGGCGATTATGGAAGAACCGCCCGTCGCCTTGCGGGAGGGCGGCATCATCCGGGACGGATACAACGAAGACGTGGACAAATTCCGCCATTCCAAAGCGGACGGAAAGCAGTGGCTGGCCGAACTGGAAGCAAAGGAACGGCAAAAAACCGGTATTCGGAATCTAAAAATTAAATACAACCGGGTCTTCGGCTATTATCTGGAGGTCAGCAATTCTTTCAAGAATCTGGTGCCAGATACGTATACTCGAAAGCAGACGCTGGCAAACGCCGAACGTTATATCACGCCGGAGCTAAAGGAACTGGAAGACCTGATTCTGGGCGCGGAAGATAAGCTGTACCTTTTGGAATATGAGCTGTTTGGCCAGCTGCGGGATCAGATTGCCGACGAAGTGCTGCGGATTCAAAAAACTGCCAAGGCCGTGGCTGTCGTAGACGTCCTGGCTTCTCTGGCGGCAGTAGCGGAGCGCAATCACTACGTTCGGCCAAGCATCAATGAAAAAGGCGTCATTGATATTAAAGAGGGCCGCCATCCGGTCGTAGAGCAGATGATCGCCCATGAAATGTTTATCGCCAACGATACCTTTTTGGACAATCAGAAAAACTGCCTGTCTATCATCACCGGGCCGAATATGGCGGGAAAATCCACCTATATGCGCCAGTGCGCCCTGATTGTTTTGCTGGCGCAGATTGGCAGCTTTGTACCGGCCAAAAGCGCCGATATCGGCTTGGTAGACCGGATTTTCACACGGGTGGGCGCTTCCGACGACCTGGCCAGCGGCCAGAGTACCTTTATGGTGGAAATGACGGAAGTGGCCAATATCCTCCATAACGCCACGGCCAAAAGCCTGCTGATTCTGGATGAAATCGGCCGGGGAACCAGCACCTTCGACGGACTGGCGATCGCCTGGGCCGTGGTAGAACATATCAGCAACGCCAAGCTTTTGGGGGCGAAAACCCTTTTTGCCACCCATTACCACGAGCTTACCGAATTAGAGGGCAAGCTTCCCGGCGTCAATAATTACTGTGTGGCTGTCAAGGAGCGGGGCGACGATATCGTTTTTCTTCGAAAGATCGTCAAAGGCGGCGCGGATAAGAGCTACGGCATTCAGGTGGCGAAGCTGGCGGGCGTTCCAGAGCCGGTCATCCATCGGGCCAAGGAACTACTTGCCGAGCTGATTCATGCGGATATTACCATGGGGGCGGTCAAGGATGTGGCTTCCCAGAAAAAGAAGACCGCTCTGCCATCCTTCGACCCGGTGGAAATGGAGCAGATGTCCCTTTTCGATACGGTGCAGGACGATACGATCATTCAGGAGATCCAAGAGCTGGATATCAGCCATATGACGCCGATGGACGCGTTAAATATGTTGTATCGCCTGCAAAATAAGATCAAGAATCGGTGGTGAGCCTATGAGAAAGATCGCAGTACTGGATCAGCACACTATTGATAAGATCGCGGCCGGCGAGGTGGTAGAACGCCCCTCTTCCGTGGTAAAGGAATTAATAGAAAACGCCATCGACGCCGGGGCGACCGCCATTACCGTGGAGATCAAAAACGGCGGAAAATCTCTGATACGTATTACAGACAACGGCTCTGGCATGGAAAAGGATCAGGTTCCGCTGGCTTTTTTGCGTCATGCCACCAGCAAGATTCAGCAGGTGGAGGATCTTGCGCACATCGCTTTCCTGGGCTTTCGGGGCGAAGCGCTTTCCAGCATCGCCGCCGTTTCCCAGGCAGAAATGATTACGAAAACGCCCTCCGCCATGAGCGGCGTCCGGTATGTCATTGAAGGCGGCCAAGAAAAGGTATTCGAGGAAATCGGCGCGCCCGACGGGACGACGCTTCTGGTGCGTCATCTGTTTTACAATACGCCGGCCAGAAGCAAATTTCTAAAAACCGACGCCACGGAGGGCGGTTATATCAGCAGTCTGCTGGAACAGATGGCCCTTTCCCATCCGGAAATTTCCTTTAAATATATGCTAAACGGGCAGGTGAAGCTGCACACGCCGGGAAATTATAACGTAGGCGACGTGATTTACCAGATCTACGGCCGTGAAATCACCCGAGAACTTTTGGAAATCCACTACCAGGAAGGCGCGCTAAAGATCCACGGCTTTGTGGGGCGGCCACAGCTTTCCCGGGGAAACCGCGGCTTTGAGAATTATTCCGTCAACGGCCGTTTCGTCAAAGATGCGATCATCACCCGGGCGATCGAGGACGCCTACAAGGGCTATGTGATGCAGCACAAATTCCCCTTCGTGACGCTGGCTATTCAAATCGAAGGAAGCCAACTGGACGTAAACGTACATCCTTCCAAAATGGAGGTGCGCTTTTCTAATGGACAAGAGGTTTATCAGGCCGTATACAACGGGATTTCTCAGACGCTCTCCGGGCGGGAACTGATTCCCCAAATCCATGTGGACGCCAAAAGGAAAACGCCGCCCCCCCAAAAGGAACTGCCGAAAAAGCAGGAAATCCCGGAGCCTTTTGAGAAACAGCGTCGGGAAGCCCTCGCTTTACAGGAGCAGGGGAATTATCTGGCCAAAGCGGGAGAAACGGCTTTAGAAAAGGCCGCCCCCCAGAGTTTTCCAAAGCCCGCGCCGTCCGGCAAAGCCGCCGATTCTAAAAAGCCAGAAGAAACGGCGCGAAAAGCTGGCAAGTCAAAAATAGAAGAACAGCAATTCACTCTTTTTGATGAAAAACTGCTATCCCAAAAAGCCCGTAACCGCCATAAGCTGATCGGGCAGATTTTCGATACCTACTGGCTGGTAGAATATGAGGAGAATTTCTATATCATCGATCAGCACGCGGCCCACGAGAAAGTGCTCTATGAACGGCTGGTGGACGCTCAAAAAAAACAGGCGGTCAGCTCTCAGTATATCAGTCCGCCGCTGGTAGTCACCGTAAACCTGCAAGAGGAGGAACGACTGCTGGAACATCTGCCGCTCTTTGAAAGCTTCGGATTTGAGATCCGGCATTTTGGCGGAAAAGAATATACCGTCAGCGCCGTTCCCACCAACTTGTATCAGATGACAGAGCAGGAACTTTTCCGGGAACTGCTGGATCAATTGGAGGCGGATGAACGTCAGGGGCCTCCGGAACTGTTTGCGCAGCGGCTGGCGACGATGGCCTGTAAAGCGGCGGTGAAAGGCGGGCAGACGTTATCCCGCCAGGAGGCGGACGCGCTGATCGACGAGCTTTTGCATCTGGACAATCCCTATCACTGTCCACACGGAAGGCCGACGATTGTTTCTATGTCGCGGCGGGAACTGGAAAAAAAGTTTAAACGGATTGTATGATACCAGGATCAAAAGATCATGCTTTTCATGCTCGCATGAAAAAGCATGACTTTGGGACCCGCAAAATATGAGAAAGTAGCCCGATTTGGGCGAATTTCGAATGTTTTTAGGCTTGTGGGAGCACAAGGTGCAAAACAATCCGTAGGATCATGGGGTCAAAATATCTTTTGACTCCGGCATCACTGTATAAAAGGACGGGAAAACTATGAAACCACCTTTGATCGTATTGGGCGGCCCCACCGCAGTGGGAAAGACAAAGCTTTCTCTTTCCCTGGCCCGGGCGGTAAACGGGGAGATCATTTCCGCAGATTCCATGCAGGTGTACCGGCATATGGACATCGGTTCCGCGAAGATCCGCCCGGAAGAAATGGAAGGAATTCCTCATCACCTAATCGATGTCTTGGAGCCGGAAGAAGAATTCCATATTGTAAAATTCCAGGAAATGGCGAAAGAAGCCATCGACGACATTCTTTCCAGAGAACGGATCCCCATTCTAACTGGCGGCACCGGGTTTTATATCCAGGCCGTGACCAGGGCCGTCGATTTCGCCGCGTCCCATAGCGAAGAGACATATCGCCGTTCCCTGGAAGAAAAAGTGCAAAGAGAAGGCCCCGAGGTTTTGCACCGGATGCTAGAGGAAGTGGACGCCGTGTCCGCCGCGAAAATCCATCCCAATAATGTAAAGCGCATGATTCGGGCGCTGGAATTCTATCACGAAAATCAGCGTCCTATTTCCCAGCATAACGAGCAGCAGCATAACAAACCTTCTCCCTATCGCCTGGCGTATTTTGTCTTGAATGATAAAAGAGAACGGCTGTACCAGCGGATCAACCGGCGTGTAGATGAAATGCTCACAGACGGCCTGATCGAGGAGGTTGCCGCTTTAAAGGAGCGAGGCTGCACCCGTCAGATGGTTTCCATGCAGGGCCTTGGATATAAGGAGATCTTCGGCTATCTGGAAGGAGACTATACGCTGGGGGAAGCGATCGAAATTTTGAAAAGGGACACCAGGCATCTGGCCAAACGGCAGATCACCTGGTTTAAAAGAGAAGAAGAGGCGATCTGGCTGTCCAAGGACGACTATGATTACGACGAAGGTCGCATTCTGGAGGCTATGCTCGCCCAATGTAAAGAGAAAGGAATTCTTTTATGAAAGAAATGTATCAGGCGCTGGGAATTTCCCCGCAGGTATATACGTTCGGAAAAGCGGTGGAAGAGGAGCTGGCCGGCCGTTTTTTGGAGCTTGATGGGCGGGCGGAATATAATCAGCTAAAAGTGCTGGCCGCTCTGCAGAAAAACAAGGTCAGCGCGGAGTGCTTTCATTCCTCCACCGGTTACGGCTACGACGATTTTGGCCGGGATACGTTGGAAAAGGTTTATGCAGACACTTTTCATACGGAGGCGGCGCTGGTACGTCCGCAGATTGCCTGCGGCACCCACGCGCTGGCCATCGCCCTGTTCGGAAACCTGCGGCCGGGGGACGAACTGCTGTCTCCCGTGGGAAAACCTTACGATACGTTGGAAGAGGTGATCGGCATCCGCCCCTCCCGCGGTTCTTTAGCGGAATATGGCGTTACTTACCGGCAGGTGGAGCTTTTAAAAGACGGCTCCTTTGACTATCCGGCGATCGCCAAGGCCGTTACCGAAAAAACGAAATTGGTTGCCATTCAGCGTTCCAAAGGTTATCTGACCCGCCCGTCCTTTTCCGTACAGGCGATTGGCGAATTGATTGCTTTTGTAAAAGAGATCAACCCTTCAGTCATCTGCATGGTGGATAACTGCTACGGAGAATTTGTCGATACTGTGGAGCCAAGCGACGTGGGCGCAGATCTGCTGGTAGGTTCTTTGATTAAAAATCCGGGCGGCGGTCTGGCGCCCATCGGCGGTTATATCGCCGGGAAAAAAGACTACGTGGAAAACGCCGCCTATCGGATGACCTCTCCGGGCCTGGGCAGAGAGGTGGGCGCTTCCCTGGGCGTTAACCGTTCCTTCTATCAGGGCTTTTTCTTAGCGCCGACGGTCGTACGGGGAGCTTTAAAAGGCGCGATTTTTGCCGCGAACATTTATGAAAAGCTGGGCTTTTCTGTCATTCCCAATGGAAAAGAAGAACGCCAAGACATTATCCAGGCCGTGACCTTTGGTACTCCGGAAGGACTCTTGGCCTTTTGCGAAGGAATCCAACAAGCGGCGCCGGTAGACAGCTATGTGACTCCAGAGCCATGGGATATGCCCGGTTATGACAGTCCGGTAATCATGGCCGCAGGCGCGTTCATCCAGGGTTCTTCCATTGAATTGAGCGCGGACGGCCCTATGAAGCCGCCCTATACGGCCTATTTTCAAGGCGGCCTGACCTGGGAGCACGCAAAATTCGGCATCCTGATGTCGCTGCAAAAGCTAACAGAAAAAGGGCTTGTGCATCTTTCTTAAAGCCGGCGCCTTTCTTCCCAAAAGAAATCTTTTGGAGAATCTCTTGCCAAAGGATACGAAGGCGGATATACTCTTTCTAAAATTCGAGAAGACCAGGCGAACGGTTCCAAGAGGCTGTGTCATTTTCCGACACGGGGAAAAGGGAGAGAACTATGAGACAGGTACTTATTGTCGGCGGCGGCGCTTCCGGCCTGACGGCGGGGATTTTCGCCGCCAGAGCAGGCGCGGCTGTCACAATTTTTGAGCGTAACCCCACCGTGGGGAAAAAACTTTTGGCTACGGGAAACGGCCGATGCAATCTGACAAATACGCAAATGTCTAACGGCTGCTATCACAGCGAAACTCCCAAAGCCCTCCAGGAAATTCTGGCAGGTTTTCCCCTCCAGGATACACTGGAGTTTTTTGCGTCTCTGGGCATTTGTACAAAGGAACAAAACGGCCGCCTATATCCCCAAAGCAATCAGGCGGAAAGCGTGCTGGAAGTGCTGCAAATGGAAGCGGCGTACCGGAAGGTGAAAATCAAGACAAACGCCCATATCACCGGGATTTCCAAAACAGCAACCGGTTGGGCCGCCCACACGGCAGACTGGACGTATCCTGGAGACGCGCTAATCCTTGCCACAGGCTCTAAGGCTTCTAAGATTTCGGGAAGCGACGGCAGCGGGTATGAAATCGCCGAAAAGCTGGGGCTTTCTTTGATTCCACCGTTTCCGGCGCTGGTGCCCTTACGCTGCATGGGGACGGATTTTTCCGGCTGGGCCGGCGTACGGATCGACGGCAAGGTTACTTTATATGGAAACGGTCAAAAGCTGGCCGAGGATACCGGAGAACTGCAGCTTACCAATTACGGCGTTTCCGGCATTCCAATTTTCCAGATCAGCCGTCAAGCGGTACAAACGATCAAAGATGGGAAAAAGGCGACTTTGGCGCTGGACTTTTGGCCGGAAATGGATAAAGCCGCTATAAAAGCTCTTCTGGAAAGACGGCGGACAGACTGCCCTTATAAATCCATAAAGGAGCTGCTGGTGGGAATATTCCCCAAAAAGCTGCTGCCCGTTTTGCTCTCGCAGCCCTCGCTGCCGGAGGCCATTAAGGAATTCCCCTTGCAGGTGGAGGGGCCGCTTTCCTTTGATCATGCGCAGGTCTGCGCCGGAGGCGTGTCGCTTGCGGAAATCCATCCCGCCACGATGGAAGCCCGACGCTTTCCGGGGCTATATCTGACCGGTGAACTGTTGGACGCCGACGGCATCTGCGGCGGGTATAATCTGCAATGGGCCTGGACGACGGGCGCTTTGGCCGGAACTAGCGCCGGAGAGGAGTGCCGATGATTCAGATTTGTCAGTTGAAACTGCCGATTACGCACAGCGAACAAGATTTGCGCAAAAAAATTTGCCGTTCCCTTCACATAAAGGAAGAAGCTCTTCGACATTACGAAATTATCCGCCGTTCCTTAGACGCCCGGAGGAAAAATGAGAAAAAATTTGTCTATACGCTGTTCGTATCCTGTAAGTCAGAGAAACAAATCCTCCGAAAGGTTAACGATAAAAACATTATGTTAACCGATGTCCCAATATATCACTTTCCGACGCCCGGCAAAATCCCTTTAAAAAAGTCGCCGATTATTGCCGGAAGCGGGCCGGCCGGCCTGTTTTGTGCCTATTATCTGGCGAAAGCAGGTTATGCGCCTCTAGTATTAGAGCGAGGAGAGACTGTTCGGAACCGCCAGAAGCGGGTAGAGGGCTTCTGGCATGGTGAACCGCTTTGTCCCAATTCCAATGTGCAATTCGGAGAAGGCGGCGCAGGCACCTTTTCCGACGGGAAGCTCAATACGCTGGTGAAGGATCCTGCGGGAAGACATCGGGAGGTACTTCAGCGCTTTGTCCAGGCGGGCGCACCCGAGGAAATTCTCTATGACCAGAAACCGCATCTGGGCACAGACGTGCTGGTATTACTAGTAGAGAACTTGCGTCATCAGATCGAAGCCATGGGCGGCCGCTTTTGTTTCCAAAGCCAAGCGACCGACCTGCAGATTGAAAAGGGAACACTGCAGGCGGTAGAAATCAATAAAGAAACGTGGATTTCTGCGGAAGTTTTTATCCCGGCCATCGGCCACAGCGCCCGAGATACGTTTGAAATGCTACAAAAGCGGGGCCTGGCCATGGAACCAAAGGCTTTTGCCGTGGGCGTGCGTATGGAGCATCCCCAGTGCCTGATCAACCAGGCGTTATACGGAGAAGCCAAAAATGAAATCCTCGGAGCCGCCGCTTATAAGGTGGCGCACAAGCTGCCGAACGGACGGGGAATTTATAGCTTTTGCATGTGCCCGGGCGGCTATGTAGTAAACGCCTCTTCTGAAAAAGGATTCCTGGCGATCAACGGCATGAGCTATCAAGACCGGGGCGGCGTCAACGCCAACAGCGCGCTGATCGCAACCGTTACGCCGGCGGATTTTCCCGAGAAAGGCCCCTTAGGCGGCGTCGCTTATCAGCGACAACTGGAGCGGGCCGCATATATGCTGGGAAACGGAAAGATCCCGGTACAGCTCTGGCGGGACTTCCAGACGGGCGCCAAGAGCCGGACACTGGGGGAAGTGACGCCGCAGACGAAAGGAGCGTACGCGCTGGCAAATATTCGGGAAATCTTGCCGGGTTTCCTACAAGACGCACTTTTAGAGGGTGTAAACGCATTTTCTGAAAAAATTCCCGGCTTCGCCATGCCGGATGCGCTTCTTAGCGCGGTGGAAAGCCGGACTTCCTCACCTGTGCGGATCCTCCGGGACAAATCTCTGATGAGCAATATCCAGGGGATTTATCCCTGCGGAGAAGGCGCAGGCTATGCCGGCGGCATCGTCTCCGCGGCGATGGACGGCATGAAAGTCGCGGAGGCCATAGCCAGAAAATATAAGCCGCAAATGCCCATGAAAAACTAAAATTTATCTAAAAATTTCCGGAGATGGTGTACATCCTGGAGGTTCTATGCTAAAATAATTTTGTTTTATGCGTAGCTTATAGAACTATAAAATGCAGAATTCTTTGCATCCACAGATTCGGGGGACAGCGAGTAGGTGGGAGGATATATGACAAAACACACGCGGCAGGATGCCTCTTTGGCATCTTTTGTTACTGAACCCGTAAAAGGGAGCCTGATTGCGGAAATGCCGCCGGAGCAGCGCCCCTACGAAAAATGCCTGGCCAGAGGACCGGGCGCTTTGACGGATACAGAGCTTTTAGCCGTCATTCTCCGTACGGGCGTTTGCGGACATTCTTCTTTGGAACTATCGGATGCGGTTTTGCAGGCGCTGCACGGGAAAAATAAGGGCCTTTTGGGACTGCACCATTTCACTTTACAGGAGCTTTTAAAGATCCGGGGAATCGGCAAGGTCAAAGCCATCCAGCTCAAATGTATCGCGGAGCTCTCTGTGCGGATGGCGCAGACGCTGGCCAAAGACGAGCTCTCTTATGATCATCCGGAGACCATCGCAAATTATTATATGGAGTCTCTTCGCCATAAAGAGCAGGAAGTGCTTCTGTGCATGATGCTGGACACCAAAAACCATCTTCTTGGAGAGGAGATCGTAAGCCGCGGGACGGTAAACGCATCCTTGATTTCTCCAAGAGATCTGTTTTTACGCGCTTTAAAATACCAAGCGGTGCACCTGATCCTGATCCACAACCATCCCAGCGGCGACGCCGCGCCAAGTAAGGAGGATATTGCGATCACCCAGCGCATCTTCCAAGCAGGAGAGCTGTTGGATGTGCATTTACTGGACCATATCGTTATCGGGGATCGGCAGTATGTAAGCTTCCGGGAACAGAAGCTGTTATGAAGACGGAGGATTGCCATGCTGTTTCAAAATACATACGGAGTGGATCTGGGGACGAGTACCATCAAGATCTATTCCCAGAACAGAAACAAAAGTTTTATTGAAAAAAATATGGTGGCTGTCAGAGATAAGGAACGGGTCATCGCCGTGGGAAACGAAGCCTATGAAATGTTTGAAAAGGCGCCTGCAAGTATCCAGGTGGCGTCTCCGATGGCCTTTGGGATGATCGCAGATCTGGCGTCAGCAGAGGCTTCTTTATACAGTATGCTGCACCAAATCGACTGGAAAATCCGCTTTGGCTCTATTTTATATTTTGCAGTACCGGCGGATATCACGCAAATAGAAAAAAGAGCTTACTACGCCGTAGCCAACGGCGGACGACTCCAAAATAACCGGGTATTTATCGTAGAAAAGCCTGTGGCGGACGCCATTGCTCTTGGAATCGCGCCAGAATCCCCTAAAGGGAATATGATCATCAACATCGGCGCTCAGAGTACGGAAATGTCCATCCTGGCGGACGACCGGGTAATTATCAGCCGGATGGTTCCCTTAGGCGGTCGGCAGATCAACGAGGCCATCTGCGGCGAAATCCGCCGGCGGTATCATCTACATATCGGCACTCGTACGGCCCGAAGGCTGAAAGTGGCCATGGGGCGAATGACCGACACCGACGGAAAAGAAGCTAGGAAGGTCGTAGGGATCGATAGCCTGACGGGACTTCCAAAGGAGGAGGTCGTCTATGCCAATGTGGTCAACGACGGCATTATGAACTGCTTAAACGCCATCGGAGAAGAAATCAGGAAATTTCTGGAGAGGACGCCGCCGCAGATTGCCTACCACATCGCCAAGACAGGCATCCATCTGACCGGAGGCAGCACAAGGCTGCCCGGCATTGAAAAGCATCTGGCCGCCGTCTGCGGTTACAGCTTTAATCTATCCGGGCTGTACGATTCTTGCACGATCACAGGATTGGAAAAGATTATAAAGAGTAAAGATCTGCAAAAATGGGCAAAACCCTTAAAACAGCGGAAAATAAAGGATCGGAATGGATTCTGAGGTAAGTCATGAAAAAAAAGCAGCAGTTTTATTTAAAAAGTAAACATATTTTGGTGCTGATGACGCTTCTTTGCGTCAGTATGATAGCCGCCGCCTTTTCCGCAGGCTTTTCCACGCAGGGAATGCGGGAAATGGCCGGAACTGTTGTGATTCCTTTCGAAAAGGCAATCAATACGATCGGCGGTTTTCTGGTGGAAGTCCAGAAGGATTTTGAGGATAAGCAGGCACTGCAGGATGAAAATGAAAAATTAAAAGAAAAGATCGAAACCCTTACGACGGAAAATAACGCGCTGATTCAACAGCAGGGCGAACTGGCTAGACTAAAGGAGCTTTATGAGCTGGATCAGGAATACAGCCAGTATCCAAAAGTCATGGCAAAGATCATCTCGAAAGACCCCGGAAACTGGTATAATACGTTTATCATTGACAAGGGAACGGCCGACGGCATCCAAAAAGACGCCAATGTGCTCGCAGGTACGGGCCTGGTCGGCATCGTTACCGAGGCCAGCAGCCATTGGTCCACAGTACGGGCAATCATTGACGACAGCAGCAACGTCAGCGCCATGACTACCAGCAGTTCGGATACTTGTGTTATCGAAGGCGATCTCCAGCTGATTGATGAAGGAAAGCTGCGTTTTTCTCAGCTATACGACGAAGAAGACAAGATCCAAGTAGGAGAGAGAATGATCACCTCCAATATCAGCGACAAATTTCTGGAGGGAATTTTTGTCGGCTATATCAGCGAAATCACCTTTGACGACAATAATCTGACGAAGGCAGGGACGATCGTGTCACCGGTGGATTTCCGCCATCTGCGAGAGGTGCTAGTAATCACAACGCTAAAGCAAAACCTGGGAACGGGGAATACAGCGGACGAACAGACACAGGAAGGAGAGCCAGAACCCGATGAAGAGTAAGATCATGTTGCTTGTGATGATCGTCAGCTGCTTTTTTTTGCAGTGTACATTGTTCAAAAGCATCTCTCTGGCCAGTATTACGCCGAATCTGCTGCTGATTCTATGCGTTTCCATGGGATTGATGCGCGGGAAAAAATCCGGTATTTTCGTAGGATTCTTTTCCGGACTGCTGATTGACGTCTTTTATGGCACTCTGCCAGGGTTTTATGCCCTTTTATACATGTATATCGGGTATCTGTCGGGCTTCTTTTATAAGATTTATTACGATAATACGCTACGGGTTCCAGCCGCGATGGTGGCCGTAGGCGATCTGTTTTACGGCCTGGCGGTCTACGGACTGCAGTTTCTTTTGCGAAGCCGCTTAAATTTCGGCTTTTACCTCATGCGAATCATCATTCCGGAGCTTTTAGTCACTGTAATCTGGACAGTAATCCTTTACCGGTTCTTTTATCAGATTAATCACCGCTTTCAGGATACGGACAGAAAAGAGAGGAACACGATTTGGCTGGTAAAATAAAAAAATTCTTTAAAAAATTCAAGATTCAGCGAACAACCATTTTACTGGCGTTCTTTTTCCTTTTATGCTTTACGCTGATGCGCCATCTTTTTAAACTGCAGATTATCGAAGGCGACACATACGTCACGGACTTTGCTTCTCTGACAACGAAAAAGCGCACCATCAAGAGCACCCGGGGAAATATTTACGATCGCAATGGAAAGGTGCTGGCCTCGAATCTGTTGTCCTATTCTCTGACGCTGGAGGATAACGGCTCCTACGAGACGACCAGAGAAAAAAATTTAAAGCTCAACGGCGTTGCTTACCGGATTTTGCAAATTCTGACAGAAAACGGGGATCAGGTAGATCATAGCTTCCATGTGGTGCTTAACGACCAGGGGGAATATGCCTATGACCTGGAAGAGGGAACAAATTTGGACCGCTTCCGGGCGGACATTTACGGTTATGCGCTGATTGACGACTTTAAAGCGTCCGAACCAGAGAAGGTACATTCGACGGCTGCAGAGATGATGGATTATCTGGCGGGGCCGGAGCGCTTTTCCATATTACTTACCGGCGAAGACGCCTACAGCCAGGAGGAGCTGGACGCGAACAGCCTTCCCGCCAGCTATTCTCCGGCGGAGCTTCTGGACATGTGCATCATGCGGTATGCCTTATCCACCAATAGCTTTATGAAATATATGCCTGTGACCATCGCCACGGACGTCAGTGAAGAGACAGTAGCCACAATCATGGAAAATCAGAGCGAGCTGCAGGGCATCGACGTGGTGGAAGATTCCATTCGCTGTTATGAGGACGGCCCCTATTATTCTTCCATCGTAGGTTATACGGGCAAAGCTTCGACTGAAGAGCTTGCAGAGCTTCGGAAGAAAAATCCAGATTACCCGGCGGACGCCATCATTGGCAAGACGGGGATCGAACAATATATGGAATTGGATCTGCAGGGCTACGACGGGGAAGAAACCGTATACGTAGATAAAATGGGAAAGGTGCTGGAAATCGAAAAAGATTCTCATATTGCGCCTACGGCCGGCAGCGATGTACATCTGACCATCGATAAAGACTGGCAGGAGGCTATTTACCACATCCTGGAGCAGCAGGTCGCCGGTGTCGTCATTTCGCATATTGATTACGTCAAAACTTTTGATGCGGACAGCATTACAGATAAAACGCAAATTCGCATACCTATTTACGATGTGTTTTTTGCATTGATCAACAATAACGTGCTGGACGTTCAGCATTTTTCACAGACGGACGCTTCCGATACAGAAAAAAATATTTACGCCAAGTTTCAACAAAAGCAGCAGCAAATTTTTGATAGAATAAGGACAGAGCTGACAGGCACAGACGCCAGCCCTTACAAGGATCTGGATGAGGAAATGCATGAATACCTGGATTATATTGTGCAGGATCTGCTCACAGATACACTGGGCGTTTTGTCGGCGGACGCCATAGATAAAACAGACGAAACTTATCTGGCTTATATGAACGAAGGTACAATCAGTCTACGCCAGTATCTAACCTATGCCGCCAGTCAGAATTGGATTGATATTTCTGAAGCGGCGCCGGAGGGTGACTATCTGGATTCCACGGAAGTTTATCAGGCGCTGGCGGATTATCTGGCGGATTACTTAAAGACGGATACGGCTTTTAGCCGGCTTTTGTACCATTATATGCTGCAAGAAGACACACTATCCGGTCAGGAATTGTGTATTGCGTTGTATGATCAGGGCGTCCTCACGTCCCAGGAGGGAGACGATTCTTACGAACGTCTCTTATCCGGCAGCCTCTCCGCAAGCGATTTTATGATCAGCAAAATAACGACGCTGGAGATCACTCCCGCGCAGCTGGCGCTCAATCCGTGCTCGGCCTCCGCGGTACTGATTGACGTCAAAACCGGGGATGTTCTGGCCTGTGTGACGTATCCGGGCTATGAGAATAACCGTCTGGCAAACAATATCGATACACAGTACTATAATCAGCTCCTTAACGACCTGTCTCAGCCTTTCTATAATAAGGCGACACAGCAGAGAACGGCGCCCGGCTCTACATTTAAGCTGGTTTCCGCCATTGCCGGGTATGAGGAAAAAGTGGTAAATCTGGATACCGGTATTGAATGCACCGGCGTATTCGACCTGGTCACTCCGTCGATTAACTGTTGGCTGCGCAGCGGCCACGGCGGTTTGGCGATGGAAAGCGCCATCGAACAGTCCTGTAACGTATACTTTAATATGATCGGCTATATCCTTGGAAAAAGAGCGGACGGACGGTATTCGGAAAGCTTGAGTCTGCAAAAGCTGGATACGTATGCGTCGCTTCTGGGAATGGATCAGAAAAGCGGCGTGGAAATCACTGAATCCGCACCGCATATATCCGATGAATTTGCCGTTCCCTCTTACATGGGACAGGGGACACATCTGTATACCACCAGCCAATTGGCCAGGTATGCGACAGTTTTGGCAAGCTCCGGCACTGTTTACAAGACGACGCTCTTAGATAAAGTCACCGATGCGCAAAACCATCTGATCCAGGATTATTCTGCGGAAGTGGAGAGCCAGGTGGAGCTTCCTCAAGCTCTTTGGGACACGATTCACAATGGCATGCAGCGGGTGGTCGCCACCCATGATCAGTTTGACGATCTGAAAATGACGATCGCCGGCAAGACTGGTACAGCTGAAGAGGCGGCAGACAAGCCCTCCCACGGCCTGTTCGTAGGATATGGCCCTTATGATGATCCGGAAATCGCCCTTGCCGTCCGCATTCCCTACGGCTATTCCTCTGGAAACGCCTGCCTGGCGGCAAAGGATATCTTTTCTTATGTCTTTGATCTGGAGCCAAAGGACGATATTATCACAGGCATCGCTTCCGAAGATACCAGCGATACCCGCACCGACTGATCAAAAGGTAGACGAAAGCATGAAAATACCACTAGAAAAATCAACTATCTGAAAACAAAAAAACACGCCTGCGAGGAAATCCGGAGTTGGGGAAAAATTTCAAGGAGGGTATAAGATGAGCGAAGTAATTGTGATTACATCCGGCAAAGGCGGCGTGGGAAAAACCACGACCGTAGCCAATATCGGCACCGGCCTTGCTATGCTGGATCAAAAGGTGGTGCTGGTAGATACGGATATCGGCCTTCGAAATCTGGATGTGGTCATGGGCCTGGAAAATCGGATCGTCTATAATCTTGTGGATGTGACCGGAGGAAACTGCCGGCTAAAGCAGGCATTAATCAAAGACAAGCGTCTGCCAAACCTGTTTTTGCTTCCTTCCGCCCAGACGAAGGATAAGACGGCGGTAACGCCGGAACAAATGATCAAGCTTTGCGAAGAACTGCGGGAAGAATTTGACTATATCCTGCTTGATTGCCCGGCAGGCATCGAACAGGGCTTTAAAAACGCCATTGCTGGCGCCGACCGGGCGTTAGTCGTGACGACGCCGGAGGTATCCGCCATCCGCGACGCCGACCGGATTATCGGTCTTTTGGAGGCCAATGATCTGCGGGATATTGCGTTAATTATCAATCGTCTACGACCGGATATGATCCGGCGGGGGGATATGATGAGCGTAGAAGACGTGGTGGATATTCTGGCGGTGGAGCTGCTAGGAACGATTCTGGACGATGAGCAGATCGTTATCGCCACAAATCAAGGGGCGCCTTTGTCCGGCGATCATTCCATGGCCGAAGAGGCATATCGGAATATTTGCCGGCGGATCCTGGGTGAGGAGATTCCTTTTCTCCCTCTGGAACCGAAAAAAGGCCTGTTGCAGCGTCTGTTTAAAAAGCATTAGGAGGTGGACTGGATGCGGACATTTCCGTTTAAAAAGAGAAATTCCGGCAATGTGGCAAAGGATCGCCTGAAGCTTTTGCTTCTGTCGGAACGTATGGAATGTTCTCCACAAATGATGCGCATGCTAAAAAACGATGTGGTACATACGATCAGCAAGTATGTAGCCGTAGATGAAGATCATGTAATACTGCAGATTACTCAGGTGCCCCCGGCCCTGTCTGCGACAATCCCCATCCTTCTGCAAAAGGAACGAATGGAATTTTTAGGTTAGGAGTACGTATGTTAAAACAATACAAGCTGCGTTTTTACAATTTCAGACTCATTCTGTGGCTTCTGGCGGTCAGCACCATCGGCGTCCTGTTGGTGGGCAGCGCTATGGAATCTCTGCAGAAAAGACAGATGGCGGGCGTCATCTTCGGGTTGGTGGTCATGCTTGTCGTTTCTTTGATAGATTTTTCCTGGATTTTGAATTTCTCCTGGATCCTATACATATTTAATCTGCTGCTTCTTCTGGCGGTCCGTCTTCTGGGCGATTCTGCCAATGGCGCTACCCGTTGGCTGGATCTGGGCTTTGTGCGCTTCCAGCCAACGGAGCTGTCCAAGATCATTTTAATCCTGTTTTTTGCCAAGTTTTTCCTGGAGCATGAGGACGACTTAAATACCTTCAAAACCATCGCCCAGTCGCTGGTTCTTTTAGCCGTCCCCCTGGTCATGATTTATATACAGCCGGATTTAAAAAATACGATCACGGCGCTGTTCCTTTTTTGCGTTATGATCTATGTGGCAGGTCTGAGCTACAAAGTCATCGGCGGCGTTATTCTTATCGCCGTACCGATGCTTTTGATCTTCTTAAGCATTGTCATACAGCCAGATCAGCATCTGATCAAGGACTACCAAAGAGACCGTATCATGTCCTTTTTATACCCGGAGGACGAGGAATATTCTGACGACATCGCCCAACAGCAGAATTCTATCACGGCCATCGGCTCTGGGAAGCTGACGGGCAAGGGACTCAAAAATAACGACGTTTCTTCAGCCAATAACGGGAATTTCGTATCGGAGAACCAGACAGACTTTATTTTCGCGGTAGCGGGAGAGGAGCTTGGCTTTATTGGCTGCTGTACAATCATCCTTCTGCTGTTTTTGATCGCTTTTGAGTGTGTCCGGCTCAGCTTGCGAGCGAAGGATCTTTCCGGAAAGATTATCTGCTGCGGCGTGGCGTCGGTCATCATGTTTCAAACTTTTGTCAATATCGGCGTGGCGACCGGCATGATGCCCAATACAGGCACGCCTCTTCCCTTTGTCAGCTACGGCTTAAGCTCGCTGGTAAGTCTTTACGCGGGCCTTGGCCTGGCCCTGAACGTAGGCCTGCAAAGCAGCGCTTACAAGGAACTTCATCAAAGTACTTGGAGGGAAGAGCTGTTGTAATTATATAGAAGAAATTTTACCGCCAATTCTAGGAATAGGAAAATTCTTCAAAAAAGCTGGAGGAATCGCCATGGAAGGGAAAAAAAGTTCCGCTAAGAAAAAAGGGAAAATAAACGCCAATAAGCGAGAGGAACATAAGAAAAATACTCTGTTTGCCGGGAGAAATACCCCGGCTATGCGGCGGTTGCGAAAAAAAAGGCGGCGCAAAATCCTTGCGCTGCTGACCAGTTTTTTATTGCTCTTTGGCGTGGGAGCTCTAGGTATCTACCTTTTGCAGGACGGAAATCTGGAAGCGGGCAGCCTGCCCTATCAAG
>CAOJIB010000003.1 GCA_948436455.1 uncultured Blautia sp. | reverse complement strand
GTAAGACTTTCGATTTACAATAAAAGCCCCAAAAAGCTGCGGCAACTTTCAATGACCGCAGCTTTTTCTTGCTTTTATCGGGGATTTCGCTTATTTTTATCGTATATAATCCGCATTCCTTTGAGCAAAAGCTCGTCGTCCAGAAGAATTTTATGCCGGCAATAGGGCGTGATTTTCTCCGCCAAGCCGCCCGTGGCGATAACGGTAGTCTTTTCCCCCAGCTCCTCCTCCATCCGGTCGATAATGCCGTCGATGCAAGCGGCGTTCCCGTAAATCACGCCGCTTTTCATACATTCGATGGTATTCTTGCCAATCACTCTTCCCGGTGTGTCCAGACCGATGCCGCCTAACTGAGACGCCCGGTCGGTCAGGGAATCCAGCGAGGTAAGGACGCCGGGCAAAATGGCGCCGCCAATATAGCGTTTTTCCCGGTCCACCACGCAGATGGTTGTCGCCGTTCCCATATCCACGACGATAAAAGGCGTAGGATAGTCCGCCAGCGCGGCCACCGCTCCCACCACCAAATCGCTTCCTAGAGTCGCCGGATTATCCATCAGGATATTCAGGCCGCTTTTGACGCCCGGCCCGACGACCAGCACTTCCTTTTTCAGAATTTTCTCCGCGGCGATTTTCATCACATTCGTGATCTGCGGAACCACCGAGGCGATAATACCTCCCTCTAAGTCCTGGGTACGAATACGGGCCAACTCCAGAACAATCTTGATATCCACCGCATATTCCAGTTCCGTCTTCGTACGGACAGTGGAAAGCCGCTCAATAAAATGCGTCTTATCTTTATCAATACAGCCGATGACAATATTCGTATTGCCAATGTCGATCGCTAAAATCATCTTTTACTCCTTATAAGTAACTATTCAGCCTGCTTCATAATTACGGAATCTGTCCATTCCAAGCCGCCTCCGGCGAGAGACAGATTCCCGCTTAGCTGCCTATATGTGTTCTTACGGACTTTGCGGCAGGTGTAAAGTCCTGGGCTGAATAATTACCCTTATAAATCCTAACCTCAAAGCCTGCGAGCTCCCTTCAAAAAGGGAAGTCCCTCGCCAACAAAAGGACTTCCCCCGCAACAGCCCGACGAAAAGCGCGCTGTTTTCTTATGTCTATCAGAAGCCCAGTTTGCTCCTTACATTTGCATTTAATAAAACACGGCCGATGCACAACGTCAGAATCGCCGCTACGATCGCCTCCGGCACACCGTTTATCCCGATAATCGACAGGATAAAGCCGTATACCGCATTCGTCGCCACACCGTTGGCCGAAGCATACGCCTCTCGGAAAAAGAGGAAAATCAAGTTCATCACCAACAGCGTATTGGTCAGCGCGCCGGATAAGCCGGCCAGCACCAGACCGACCGAAGAAACCTGTTTTTTACCAGCCTTTTTCACCAGACAATACACATAATAAGGCACCACGCCCACAAGAATCCGGGGAAGAAAGCAGATAATCAGACTGCCAAGTCCGCCGCTATACGTCCCCAGGCTGTAAAACGGGGTAAAAACAAAAGAAGTGACGGTGGGATTGATCGTATTATTTATAAAGCTGGTCAGGCCGAAAACCCCTCCTAGAAACGCGCCCTTTTTCGGCCCCAGCAGCACTGCGCCGATAATAACCGGTATATGGATAATCGTCGCCCGGGTAAAGCCTAAGGGGATATAACCAAGAAACGGTGTAAAGGCCATAAGAAGAATCAGCGCGGTAAAAAGCGCCGTCTGCGCCAGGCCTCTGGTTTTGGAAATGGTTTTTTGGGGTGTTATTACATTTGCATTCATTTTTGCCTCCTTGTTACTATTCTCGTTTTAGAGATACAATACATGGGCACAGAGGGCGTTTCGCCCCCGTACGGTAAACGGGTGACCAATATCAGCGGGCGCTTCTGTCCGCCAATATCTTATCGAGAATGTGTACGGCTACCTCCTCCTTGCTCATCAGCGGCAGTGAGATTTCCTCATTCTCCGTAATCAGGGTGACTACATTCGTATCGCCGGCGAATCCGGCTCCGGCCACTTTCACGTTGTTGGCGACGATCATGTCCAGATGCTTTTTCGCAAGCTTCACCCTGGAATTACCAATTACATTTTCCGTTTCCATGGAAAAGCCACACAGATACTGACCCGGCGCTTTATGCGTTCCCAGATACTGCAAGATATCGTCGGTCTTTTCCAGCTCCAACAGCATTTCGCCGTCTTTCTTCTTCATCTTCTCTTCGCTGACATGCCGCGGCCGGTAATCGGCCACCGCAGCCGCCTTGATGATTATATCCTGGGTCGGCGCATATTTTGTCGCCGCCTCGAACATTTCCTTTGCGGTCGTAATCCGAATCACGTCTGTAAAGGGGGGCGGCGAAAGATTTGTCGGCCCTGTGACCAGCGTCACCTTGGCGCCCCGCAGCATACAGATCTTTGCGAGGGCATAGCCCATTTTTCCTGTAGAATGATTCGTCAGATAGCGGACGGGATCCACGCTTTCCCTGGTGGGCCCGGCGGTGATCAACACCTTTTCCCCCGTCATATCCTTGGGAAAGGCGATTTCCCGCAAAATATATTCCAAAAGAACCTCCGGCTGAGGCATTTTCCCCGCTCCCGTATCTCCACAGGCCAGATAGCCGCTCTCCGGCTGGATAACTTCATAGCCATATGCGGCCAGCGTTTTCAGGTTATCCTGTACCACCGGATTTTCGAACATCCGGGTATTCATCGCCGGAGAAACCAGCTTTTTACACCGACAGGCCAGCACCGTTGTCGTCAGCATATCGTCCGCCAGGCCGTGGGCCAGCTTCCCGATCACATTGGCGCTTGCCGGAGCGATCAAAAGCACATCCGCCCTTTTCGCCAAGGCCACATGCTCCACCTGAAACTGGAAATTCCGGTCAAACGTATCGATCAGGCATTTATTGCCCGTCAAGCTTTCAAAGGTGATGGGATGAATAAAATTCCCCGCGTTTTTCGTCATCAGCACATGCACGTCGGCATGGAGTTTTACCAGCGCGCTGGCCAAGCTGGCCGCCTTATATGCGGCGATACTTCCTGTCACTCCCACCAGCACGGTTTTTCCCTGTAGCATTCTTACACCTCTTTTCCAGTATTTTCCCGTCGCACGTCTGCATATCAAAATTTCTTCGTGTACGGCGCTCTTACAAGCCAGTTGCGGCGCACCCTTTTGTCCGTTACCGCACAATTCCGGATAACAGTTCTTCCATCCACATATGGATATTATAAGAAGAATCGTCAAATAATTTCAAAATCACGCCGTACGGCTCCGCATCGCTGGAAAAGGCGTTGGCTTCGTCCGTGTCCACATGCATAGCCAGACGAAAGTCCTTGTGTACACGCACCACCACGTCGGCATAGATCAGCGCCCGTTCATAGCTTTTCGTAATGACAAACACCTGATCGTTATCGTGCACATGCAAGGCCAAGGCGTCCTGAGGCGTCATATGAATGTGGCGCTTCGCCACGATCACGCCTTTTTGAATCTGCAGGCTCGTATTCGGGCCGATCAGCGTGCAGCCCGGCGTACCTTCCGTATCGCCAGACTGGCGGATCACCGAAGGAATTCCCAGCTTCCGGCAATCCGTTACAGAAATTTCCACCTGGGTCTCCTTCCGGAAAGGACCGAGGATAGCTACATTTTCAAAGGTGCCCTTAGGCCCCTGTATCGTCAGTCGCTCCGCACAGACGTACTGGCCGGGCTGGCTCAGCTCTTTTACAAAGGTAAGCTGGGCGCCCTCGCCGAACAATTTTTCAAAATCCTCCCGGGATACATGAATATGCCGGGCCGAAGTCTCGATAGGTATTTTCGTATTCATTCGCATGCCTCCTGGAAGTCTTAGCACCGCCAGCCACAAAAGACCGCGCGGACACAGCGTTTGCAGGAACATTATAGCAAAGGGCGAAAAAAAAGTAAAGTCGCACAAGAAGCTCTTTTCATTCCGTCCAAACACTGCTACAATGAAGAAAGCAAAAAATACTACAGGAACCACCAGAACCAATATCAAACAGGAATGATTCTCTTATGAAAAAATATAAAAGTTTTTGCAACCGCCTATTTCCCCAGTCTAAGCGAATATGTGTCCTTCTACTAGCCCTCTGCCTGCCTCTTGGCGGATGCCGAGCCGCTGGGGACGAGCTGTCCGGCTTAGCGGACGAGGTACAGATAATGCTTGGCGGCGAACCCTCGGAAGTGAGAAAACTTCGCCAAGAGCCTGTGGAGGCAACCGACGGCGTCCACCTGGAATACTACTTCCAACAGCTATCTGAAGAAGAACAGCGGGTATACCGCCAGCTCCTTTCCGGCGTCCGAGAATTCGCTCAGGAAATCGATGTGACCAGCGCCGACGATACGGCCATGAACCGCGCCTACAGCGCCCTCCTTAAGGATCATCCGGAGCTTTTCTGGATCCAGGGGCGGGATATTACGTACAAAACCGTTCATCAAACCTACGGCAGTTTCCGGCCCGGCTATAGCTATACAAGGGAAGAGGCCGCCGCCATTGAACAGCAGATCGCCCTAGCCGCCGAAGAAGTGAAGGCCTTGGTTGGATCAGAATCCTCCGACTATGAGAAGGCGCGGCTGGTATACGAATATGTGATCCGTAAGACCGCCTACAGAGAAACTCCGTTGGATCAAAATATCGCCGGCTCCCTGGGAGAAGGGCAAGCGGTCTGCGCCGGCTACGCCCGAGCGGTACAATATCTGCTGGAAGAACTGGGCGTGGAATGTCTCTATGTTTCCGGCACGATGAAGGATTCCCCGGAGGGCCACGCCTGGAATATCGTAAAGCTGGAAGATGCCTACTATTACCTGGACGCCACGAACGGCGACCAGCAGGAAGCCACGGTAGATCCCTCGGGCCGGGAGGATATCTTATACGATTACCTCTGCCCCCTCCCGACGGAATTCGAGGCCCTCTGCCAGGCGGAGGAGGATTTTTCACTGCCAGCCTGTACTGCCGTGGATTACAACGATTACATCCGAAACGGCTGCTGCTTTTCCGAATACAGCTGGGATATGATCTATAGCTATATTTGCGGGCAGATCGAGGCGGGCGCGTCCGTCGTACGCATGAAATTCACCGACCCCGAAGCCTACCGGCAGGCATGGACACAATGGATCGAGCAGGAAGGCATCGCCCAGGCGGCGCAGTATTACATGCAATGGAACGGCCTGGAAAACTTACAGTATTACTACGGCTCGCTGGAAGACCTATACGCCATTTATTTTATGTTTTAATCCCTTATGGTACGACGGCCTTTTATGTAAATCCGCTAGAAATGGAGGCATATCATGGAACTACTACTGAAATTCAAAACACTGGCCGAAAGCTATCCCGGCTTTCCCCATCATCTACGGGAATCCCTAGGCAATCTGGGGGAGATCGGACGGGTGGCGCTGCTCGTCGTCCTGATTCTTGGCGTCGCCAACTGCTTTTTCGGCTACAAGCTTATGAAAGTATGGCTGGCCTTTGTCGGCGTCTTAACCGGCGCGGGACTTGGCTATGGCCTTTCGATCTACTTTCTGGAAAGCCGCGGGCTTTCCCTTGCCATAGCCGCCGTTGGCGCAGTCCTTTTTGGCGCGGCGGCCTTTTGGATTTACCAGGCGGGCGTATTTTTGTTCGGTCTGTGCGCGGGTACGCTGGGCGGCAGCTTTCTTTTCCGGCCCACGACGTCCCTAGGCTTTTTTCTCTGCATGCTCTTAGGCGCCGCCATCGGCTTTGCAGGTGTGAAATTCGTAAAGCCGATCATTATTTTCCTGACTTCCCTTGCAGGCGGCATGAGCGTCGGCGTTTCCGCCGTCTACCTGGAGAATCTGGGCGGTATGCCGCTGGGAATCGCCCTAGGCGCCGGCACGACGGTTCTGGGCGTCGTCATCCAAACGCACACGACCCGAGATGAGGAGGAAGAAGAGGAAGAACAACCAGAACAAACGGAAGCCACGCAGTCCGAAGAAGAAGAGACGTCTAAAAGGAGGAACCATGAGCAAGGAAATAAAAACAAACGCCATGCGGATTCTGGAAAAAAACCGGATCGCCTATGAACTGCTGACGTATGAATGCGAAGAATTTATCGACGGAATCCACGTGGCCGAACAAACCGGCGTCCCTTATGAACAATCCTTTAAAACCTTAGTCATGGAAGGAAAAAGCGGCGCGTATTACGTATTTGTCCTTCCCATTGCCCAGGAGGTAGACCGAAAGGCCGCGGCAAAGGCCGTGGGAGAAAAAACCGTCGATATGATCCCGGTCAAAGAAATTACCAAGGTCACCGGCTACGTACGAGGCGGCTGCAGCCCCATCGGCATGAAAAAGCAGTATGTGACGGTTTTTGACGAAAGCGCCGGAAATTTTGACGCAATTTATATCAGCGGCGGCCGCATCGGCGCCACGCTAAAAGTCGGCATAGAGGACCTTCTGGCCGTCAGCCACGGAAAGCTGGCGGCGATCACAAGATAACGCCGCCAGTGGAAAATCCCCTGGAAGAGGGCTGACGCGCCCGCTTTCCAGGGGATTTTTATGCCATGGTATACAAAAAATTTGTATCGCTATGATTTAGTTATCTTCTTCCGTCATCGTATAGACGTGCCGCTTCTTCGCCATTTCATCGCTGGCCAGATACTCGTCGTACGTCGTAATTTTGTCCACCAGCACGCCGTTTGGAAGGATCTCCATAATGCGATTGGCCGTCGTCTGCACAAACTGATGGTCGTGAGAAGCAAACAGCAAAACGCCAGGGAATTTGATCAGGCCGTTATTCAGCGCGGTGATGGCTTCCATGTCCAGATGATTCGTCGGTTCGTCCAGCAAAAGGATATTCGCGCCGGAGATCATCATCTTTGAGAGAAGGCAGCGGACCTTCTCCCCGCCGGAGAGCACCCGCACCTTCTTTACGCCGTCCTCGCCGGCGAAGAGCATCCGACCCAAAAAGCCGCGGACATACGTCGCGTCTTTATTCTCCGAATACTGGGTCAGCCAGTCGGCGATGGTCAGATCATTGTCAAATTCCGCGGCGGAATCCTTGGGAAAATACGCCCGGGAAGTAGTCACGCCCCATTTATAATTTCCCTCGTCCGGCTCCAGCTCTCCCATAAGGATTCGGAAAAAGGTGGTTTTGGCCAGCTCGTTAGAACCTACAAAAGCGACCTTATCATCGTGGCCCAGTGTAAAGGTAAGATTATCCAGCACCTTCACGCCGTCGATGGTCTTAGAAAGATTTTCCACCATCAATACCTCGTTGCCGATTTCCCGGTTCGGCCGGAAATCAATATACGGATACTTCCGGCTGGAGGGACGCATTTCCTCCAGCTGAATCTTTTCCAACGCCCGTTTCCGGGAGGTCGCCTGCCGGGATTTGGAAGCGTTGGCGGAAAAGCGAGAAATAAATTCCTGCAGTTCCTTGATCTTTTCTTCTTTCTTTTTATTCGCTTCTTTCATCTGCTTCACAAGCAGCTGGCTGGATTCGAACCAGAAATCGTAATTCCCCGCGTAAAGCTGGATCTTGCCATAATCGATGTCCGCCGTATGGGTACAAACCTTATTCAGGAAATAACGGTCGTGGGAAACTACGATAACCGTATTATTAAAATCGATCAAAAATTCCTCCAGCCATTCAATCGCCGGCAGATCTAGATGGTTCGTCGGCTCGTCCAGCAAAAGGATATCCGGATTCCCGAAAAGCGCCTGGGCCAGGAGCACCTTGACCTTTAAGCTGCCGTTTAAGTCCTTCATCGGCGCGCTGTGAAATTCCGTTTCCACACCTAGGCCGTTCAACAGCATCGCTGCGTCCGATTCCGCCTCCCAGCCATTCATTTCCGCGAATTCACACTCCAGCTCGCTGGCGCGTATGCCGTCCTCATCGGTAAAATCCTCTTTGGCATAGATCGCATCCTTTTCCTTGCCGACCTCATAGAGCCGGGGATTTCCCATGATCACCGTATCCAGCACCGTATACGCATCGTACTTAAAATGATCCTGTACCAGGAAGGAAAGACGCTGCCCAGGCGTAATGGAAATGTCTCCTTTGGTGGCTTCTAGCTGCCCGGAAAGGATCTTCAAAAACGTAGATTTCCCCGCTCCGTTGGCGCCGATCAGGCCGTAGCAATTGCCTTCGGTAAACTTGATATTTACATCTTCAAAAAGGGCTTTTTTCCCTATACGCAAAGTAATATTATTCGCTGCAATCATTCTCTGACCTCTTTTTTCTTGAAATACTCTTACAAATGCCTTCGGCTCCACAATGCCGGCCGTTGGCACAAACATAACCCATATTATTGTACCTGAAAATAAAAAATTTGCAACAGTATTTTCATGAAAATTTCAGAATAGAAATACCTATGTAAGAAAGGCGCCGTTCGCAAATCCGCAGAAAAATCCCCCCGCAGAAATCCTTTACAATCGTTTCAAGCTGTGCTACAGTCATAGAATGATAACCGGAACGGATAAGATTTTATAGGAACGTACGCCGCCGCAAGGCACAGGAGGAGACGATGAAAAAAATACGAATGATCGGATTTGATCTGGACGGCACGCTGCTGGACTCCAAAAAGCGGCTGTCCCAGGAAAATATAGAAGCGCTGGCCGCGGCGGCCAAACGGGGCGTGATTATCCTTCCCGCCACCGGACGTCCGGAATCCGGCGTGCCAAAGGAAGTGCTGGAAATCCCCGGCGTTCGTTATCTCTTATCCTCTAACGGCGCCCGAATCGTCGATCTGACTACCAAGGAACTGCTCTACGGCAGCCCGATCAACGCCGCGCAAAGCATTCACTTAGCCCGACGTCTCCACGTGCTGGCCCCGGGCCTTTGGGAGCTGTACGACCAGGGCAACTGCTATGTGGATAAAGCGACTTACCACGTCATCGAACACCCGGATATGACGCCCCAGCGGCGAGACTATATACTGGCCACCCGGATCTTCACGGAAAATCTGCTGGAGCATATAGAGAAAAACCAGATTGCCGCCGATAAATTCCAGGTCTTCTATCCTACGAAGGAGGAAGGCCAGCGCATGCTAGAAGCTCTGCAAAAGGAACCCGGACTGGCGATCAGCTGCTCCACCACCTTTAACTGGGAAATCAACGCCGAAAATTCCGGAAAAGGCAACGGGCTTCTAGCCCTGGGAAAATTACTGGGAATTCAACAAGAAGAGATCCTAGTACTGGGCGATTCCAAAAACGACTGGAACATGCTGCAGATGGCCGGCTATCCCGTCGTTATGGAAAACGCCGACGACGCCACAAAAGCGCTGGGAAAATTCATCACTCGATCCAACGACCAAAACGGCGTCGCTTACGCTATCAAAAAATTTGTTCTGGGCAATGATTGAACACCCTCTAGGCCGTTTTACAAATCCTTTGCAGACGGCCCCTGACAAAGAATAGGAGGTTTTATGGAGGCATGGTTGAATATATTGGCTGAATTTATGCGGCAAAGCACCTGGTTCGCGCCGGTTCTCAGCCTAGTGGCAGGCATCATCACTTCACTGACCCCCTGCTCCCTGTCGGCGGTTCCGATGGTAATTACGTATATGGAAGCCGCTTCCGCCAGGGATCGTAAAAAAGCCTTCCGCCTTTCCCTGACCATGGCGGCGGGTATGGCTCTGACTTTCGCCGTCTTTGGAACTCTAGCCTCCACCCTAGGACATCTGATGCATGAGGCGGGAGAATGGTGGAGCTTCCTGATGGGCATTCTAATGATCCTGATGGCGCTGCAGGTCTGGGGCGTCCTCCATCTGCTGCCGGAGCGGCATACCCACGAATGCGGCCCGAAAACGACGACCCGGCGAGGCTATACGGGCGCTTTTCTTACCGGCGCCTTAGGCGGCGTCTTTGCCTCCCACTGCGCTGCCCCAGTCATGGTCGCTCTGCTGGCCATGGTCGCCCAGGCGGAAAGATCTATGGCCTGGGGAATCCTTCTGATGATTCTTTACGCGGCGGGGCACAGTATCTTAACTGTGCTGGCGGGAACCAGCTACAGTGTTTTAGAAAACTGGATGAAAAATCCCTTCTCCGCCGCCTGGGGAAAACGGCTGCGCCTGGCCGTAGGCGCGGTGATCCTGCTATTGGGACTGTGTATGATTTTTTTATAGAGGGCTTATGGATATTCAATTACACATTATCGAAAAAGGACAAGGCGAACCCCTGCTGCTCCTCCATGGAAACGGCGAAGACGCCTCGTATTTCCATCATCAGATCGACTATTTTTCCAAGACCCGCCGGGTGCTGGCCATCGACACCCGCGGCCATGGGAAATCCCCCAGAGGCCGCGCGCCTTTTACGATCCGGCAGTTCGTCCAGGATCTCTATGATTTTATGGCGTGGAAAGAAATCGAAAGGGCCGATATCCTCGGCTTTTCCGACGGCGGCAACATCGCCCTGCTTTTTGCCATACAATATCCGCAAAAGGTCCGCCGCTTGCTCTTAAACGGGGCGAATTTAAACGCCCGCGGCGTCAAATGGCAGATTCAGCTTCCTATCGAGATCGGCTACCGGATCGCATCACTTTTCGCCGGCATAAGCACGGAAGCCAGGACGCATAGGGAGCTTCTGGGCCTGATGGTCAACGACCCGAATATCCCGGAAGACCAGCTTTGCAAAGCCGCTATGCCCGCGCTGGTCATCGCGGGCACAAGGGATATGATCAAAGAGAGCCACACCCGGCGCATCGCCGAAAGGTTACCCAACGCCCAACTGGCATGGATCCCCGGCGATCATTTCATCGCGGCAAAAAATCCCGACGCTTTTAACCAGGCGGTGGAAAGTTTTCTACAGGAAATGGCCCCCGTTTCCTAAAGGTATTTCTCCTTTCAGACAAAGAAAATCCGATCCTCGGCCTGCCGATATAGATAAATCCGATTGGAAAGCTGTTCCTCTTTTGGAACGCTTTTTCGATTTACGTCTCGTACCAGCGCACGCAGGGCTTCTTTGCCGTAGCCGCCCTCCAGCGGCACCAGGATGCACTCATGGATGCTGCTGGGAAGAATATAAAAGTCCGCACGCAGCTTTTGGGCGATGCTTGCAAGAAGGCCCGGATATAACAGGCACGCCGCTCCGAATAGCTTCGCTTCGTTTGTCAGCACATACATGGGCACAATCCCTTTTCCCAGGGCTTCCTCCTCCCCTCTCCTGCGTAGGAAATCTTCAATCAGACTTTCCAACGGACACAGCGCCTGCGGCATTCGCCGAGGTGTGTTCTGCGCCGCCAAATCCTCCAATTCCTCTATTTCATAGCCAAAATGTTCCCGTCCTTCCTCTGTCAGCAGCGCATAATATTTCTCCCCCTTGGAATTTTCCACCTGGCAATAAAATACAATCGCCAGATCCAGGTAGCGGATGTGCGGCAGCTTTTTCAAAAGCTCCCGGTTCTTCCGGTAATTCAGCAGCTGGTACATGACATCTTCTTTTTTCATAGGAGTATCCTTTCCGGAACCGCCTTTTTGTCGTTACTATTTTTACGGTTCCCTTTTTATTTTGGGCAGCACAAAAAAACCATGGCCCTTGCCACGTTTTTTATGCGGCCGCTCATATTCTAATGAAAGTTCCCCTCTATGTAATAAAAATATACGGAATAAAGCCGGGACTCCGGCGATGAAATGACGCTTCTAAAAAACAGATCGGGAGGGAGAAAGCCCTCCCGGATCAGCAAGCTTGTTCTTATTCATGCCAAAAGCAATAACAAGACATTTTCTTAGTTGGCGCGGGATGTGTACTCTCCAGTTCTGGTGTCGATTTTGATCCGCTCGCCCTGCTCGATAAATAACGGCACATTAACAACCGCGCCGGTCTCTACCGTCGCAGGCTTCGTAGCGCCCTGCGCCGTGTCTCCTTTAAAGCCGGGCTCCGTCTCCGTTACCGTAAGTTCTACGGAAACCGGCGGCTCAATGGCGTATACGGAACCATTGTGAGAACATACCTTCACTACTTCGTTTTCTTTGACAAACTTCATGGAGCTTCCTACCACGTCTGATTGGATACCGATCTGATCATAGGTCTCATTATTCATGAAGTAATAGAGATCCCCATCCTGATACAGATACTGCATGTCGGTACGCTCGATGCGGGCCTGCGGGAATTTCTCCGTAGGACGGAAAGATTTCTCCAAAACAGCGCCGGTGATCACGTTTTTATATTTGGTTCTGACAAAAGCGGCTCCTTTGCCGGGCTTTACATGCTGAAATTCCACAATCTGAACCACATTCCCATCGATCTCCAATGTGATACCGTTCTTGAAATCTCCTGCTGATATCATATGATTTCCTCCTTCATTGCGCCTGGTACAGGCGCGGCGTTTCTGTGTATGATCCCCGCACGGACGCCGGTGCTCGTACGGGCAATGACTGTTCTTTTTCCATGCAGCAGCGACGGCTGCATACTGTTATTATTCTATAATACCTGTCGGTTTTTTTCAACTGTTTTTTCCTTTTTTGTAGAAATACAGAACGATCTTTTCCAGATAGCGTTTCAGGACGATCTGTATTTCCTCTTTGGGATGGATGGGCTTTACCAGGATATTGGAAATCCCCGCGCGCTTTGCACCGTAAATATCTGTGAAAAGCTGGTCGCCGATAAAGAGTGTGTTCGTCCGGTCCGTTCCCAAAAGCTCCATGCCCTTTAGGTAGCTTTTTCTGGAAGGCTTATGGGCGTTCTCAATGTACACCTCTTTCACCGCCCGGCCAAAAGGCTCCACCCGCTCCTTTTGATTATTGGATAAAAAGCAACTTCGAAAGCCGATTTCCCTAAGGCTTTCAAAAAAAGCGACCGCCCGCTCATCCGCCGGCGCGCCATGGGGAACCAGCGTATTGTCAATATCAAAGAGCAGCCCCCGATATCCCTGATGATACAACGCCGGGTAGTCGATCTCATAGGCGGAGTCCACCCATTCGTCCGGATAAAACTGCTTACACATCTTTTACGGCCTCCTTCTTCTTCCAGGGCAGAAAAGAAAATTTCGTTTCCGCCATAACGATCGCTACAAAAATACAGACGCAGCCCGCCAGCATCCGAACGCTGAACCGCTCCCCCAGAAACCAAACGGAAAACAACGCTCCAAAAACAGATTCCAGGGAGAGCAGCAAAGAAGCCGCATTGGGCGTCGTATATTTCTGGCAGACATTTTGCAGCAAAAAGCCGAGCATCGTACTAAGGAGCCCTAGATAAAGCATCGCCCCAACCATATCCCCACGGAAAATACCGGAAGGAAAGCCGCCGTCCAGCACCGGCGCCAGGATCCACCCAAGAAGCGCCGCCGTGGCCAGCTGCAAAATCGTCAGCACAATCGGGTCGTGGCGCTTGGCGAAGCGGTCGATACAAACCATATGCAGCGCAAAGCCCAGTCCGCAGATCAGCGTCAAAACGTCGCCGATCTGTATCGTCAGATCGCCCTGCAGGGATAAAAGCCCGATGCCAAGGATCGCCAGAAAAGCCGCCGCCATGCAGTAGATATCTGGCCGCTTCCTGCTTAAAAACCAATAGAGAAAAGGCACCAGCACAACGTACACCGTCGTTAAAAAGGCGTTCTTCCCGGCAGTCGTATACCGGCAGCCGATCGTCTGAAACAGATAGCTAAGGAATAAAAACACCCCCAAAAGCAGCCCTTCTTTTAGGATTTCGCCATTAAGTCGCAACAGCTTTTTATAGAAGATCAGCGCCAGCGGCAGCGCGCCTACGGTAAAACGGAACGCCAGCATATAAGTCGGCGGGATAAAATCCAGGGAATTTTTCACAATAACAAAGGCAAATCCCCAGATAACTGTCGTCAAAAGCAGCCCCATTCCCGCCAGAAGCTGCGTCTTTTTCTCTTTTGCCTGCAAAGCTCTTACTCCTTCCGAACGATTTACCTGTCCAAATACTCCAGCATCTTCTCATAATTCTCCTGCATCAGGTCGTAACCGTGCTGGTAAAAGGCTTCCAGCACCTTCGTATTGCGCTCTGTGCGGGAAATCTGCGGCAAGATCGGACGAATGACGAATACCTTTCCCTCTCTCTCCCACTTTTCCACGTAGGACAGCGTTTTATTGTAAACGGCGGCCCGGCGGCAAAGTGTCCGATAGAGCTGGGGATATTGCTGGAAAGCTTTTTTATAGATCGGCCGGCTCTTCTTCAGCGGGGATTTCCGGTACCCTTTATTTCTGGTCAGCACGATAACATTTTTCTTGTGACCGGTTTTTAAGGAACGCAGGATCGGGATGGAATCGGCGATCCCGCCGTCCAGATACGGCGTGCCATCAATCGTCACCATCGGCGTAGCTAACGGTACGCTGCAGGACGCCCGACAAATCTGCATCAGCCGTTCCTTATTCGACCGTTCGTTCAGATATTCTGCTTTGCCGGTCAGGCAATTAGTCACAACAATCTCACACTGCAGATTCGAACGGAAATACGTCTCATAATCGAAGGGAATACGCTCGTTAGGATATTTATCAAAAATCATATCCATATCGAACAGGCTTTTGTTTTTTAAGGCTTTCCGAAGACTTAAATACTGATCCTCCCTGTCTTCCGGGATCATGCAGTGCTTGGTGCGCCCCGGCTGCCTGGAAACGTAGTCCACCGCGTTGCAGGAACCGGCGGAAACTCCCGTTACATAAGGCAGATAGCACTCCTTTTCCATCAAAAAATCCAGTACCCCGGCAGTAAAAACGCCGCGGACGGAACCTCCTTCCAGGACAAGTCCTGCATTCTTACTTTTGTTTTGATACATACATACCTCCGATTTTTCAGAGCGCGCTGCGCTCTGTTATTCATACATTTCCCGATACGCTTGGCAATGCACAGAAAAACATATGCATGCTATGGCATAACAAAAATCATACGTTCCGGCCAATACCGGAAGGCATGATTTCTGTGTACTGCAAAACGTATCGGGAGTGATCCGCTTTTCTTATTTATCGTTCGTCCAAAGGCCGGTAGGGCCGCTCGGGTAATACGTTTACATACGCCGGACGGATAATCTTATCCGTGTTGATCAGCTCTTCCATACGATGCGCGCTCCAGCCCACAATACGCGCGATGGCAAACATCGGCGTATACAGCTCCAGCGGCAAATCCAACATACTATATACGAAGCCACTGTAGAAGTCCACGTTTGCGCTGACGCCCTTATAAATCCGGCGCTCCTTGGCGATCACCTGCGGCGCCAGCTTTTCTACCATGGAATAAAGCTGGTAATCCTTGTCCCGGCCCTTAGCTTTAGCCAGCTTTTCCACAAAGCCTTTGAATACCTCCGCCCTGGGATCGGAAATAGAATAGATCGCATGACCCATACCATAGATCAGCCCCGCCTTGTCGAAGGCCTCCTTATGCAAAAGCCGAACCAGATAATCGCCGACCTCCTCCTCGTCTGCATAGTCCTTGATTTCCTTCTTCATGTCGTGGAACATTTTGACCACTTTAATATTCGCACCACCGTGCTTGGGACCCTTTAAGGAACCCAGCGCTGCCGCGATGGCCGAATATGTATCCGTCCCGGAGGAAGATACCACATGCGTTGTAAACGTGGAGTTATTACCGCCGCCATGCTCCATATGCAGAATCAAAGCCAGATCTAGAAGCTGCGCCTCCAATTCCGTATATTTCTTGTCCGGGCGAAGCATTCGCAAAATATTTTCCGCGGTGGACAGCTTTGCATCCGGATGATGAATATAGAGGCTCTTGCCCTTGACATAGTGATTATACGCCTGATAGCCGTATACAGAAAGCATCGGGAAAATGCTAATTAAATTCAGGCACTGGCGCAGTACGTTTGGCAACGACGTATCGTCTGGATTCGTATCGTAGCAATATAGCGTCAGCACGCTTCTAGAAAGCGCATTCATAATGTCCTTACTGGGCGCTTTCATAATCACGTCCCGCACAAAATTCCTAGGCAGCGAACGCTGCGTCGCCAAGATCGTCTGAAATTCCTCCAGCTGCTCTTTGGTAGGTAATTCTCCGAACAGGAGAAGATATGCCGTTTCCTCAAAACCATACCGATGATCTTTTACAAAACCGGCCGTTAAATCCTTAATATTAATTCCCCGATAATAGAGCGCTCCCTCGCAGGGCGTCTCTTTTCCATCTATGATCTTTACAGCCTGTACGTTAGAAATTTTCGTCAGACCCGCAAGAACACCCTTGCCGTTCATATCGCGGAGGCCCCGTTTCACATCGTATTTGCTGTAAAACTCCAAATCGATCTTTCCCTCCTGACGGCAGATATCCGTCAGGCGTTCTACTTCCGGTGTAATCTTCATCTTAAATCCTGGCATATGTCGTTCTCCTTTCGCACAATTCTTCTCTCTCGAATATTCTTCCTCCCCTTATCCTCAGGATTTGCCTGTTCTAATCCGGATATTTCAAAGGTTGTCGCACGTCTTTAGCACCCGGATTCCGTTTTCAGACTTTTTTACTTTTCTTTGCCGTCCCAGCAATACGTACACAGCTTACAGGGGGAAATCCCAATGGACTTTATCATATCGTCCAGCCGGTGGAAGCGCAGGGAAGTAAAATTCAGCTCCTTACGCATATCCTCCAGCATTTCCTTATAGCACGTCGCGTCTGGATCGGCATATTTCTGCAGTTTTTCCGGCTCCATACCGCCCTCTCTTTTCTGGATGACCCGTCTGGTCAGCAGATCCATTTCCGACTTGGAACGTGAAAAATTCAGATATTTGCAGCCGTACAGAAGCGGCGGACAGGCCGGGCGGATGTGTACTTCCTTCGCACCGCTCTGATACAAAAGCTCCGTCGTCTCCCGAAGCTGCGTGCCCCGGACGATGGAGTCATCGATCAGAAGCAAGCTCTTATCTTTGATCAGCTTATGCACCGGAATCAATTTCATCCGGGCGATCAGATTCCGCTGGCTCTGGTGGGTCGGCATAAAGGATCTGGGCCAAGTAGGCGTATATTTGATAAACGGCCTTGCAAAGGCGATCCCGGAGCAATTGGCATAACCGATGGCATGGGGCGTCCCCGAATCTGGCACACCCGCCACCATGTCCGGCTTCACGTCTTCCTCCATGTCCCTTTTGGCCAGCATAGCGCCGCATTTGTACCGCATTTCTTCCACGTTAACGCCTTCATAGGTAGACGGCGGATATCCGTAATAGATCCAAAGAAACGAACAGATTTTCATTTCGTCTCGGGGCGGCCGAAGCGTCTCGGCTCCCTCCGGGGTAATATAGACAATCTCGCCCGGCCCTAATTCCTTATAATCCTCATAACCCAAATTGATATAGGCAAAGCTTTCGAAGGATGCGCAGACAGCGTCCTTTTTCTTTCCCAGAATCAACGGCGTGCGCCCCATCCGGTCCCTGGCCGCATACAGCCCTTTTTCCGTCATAAGCAAAAGCGTCATAGAACCCTCGATCAGCTCCTGGGCGTAGGCGATGCCCTCCGCTAAAGATTGTTTCTGATTAATCAGGGCCGCTACCATTTCCGTAGGATTTATATTGCCGCCGCTCATTTCCAGAAAATGGGTGCTGCCGTTTTTGAAGGCACGGGCGACAAGCTGTTCCATATTGTTAATCTTTCCTACGGTAGTGATTGCAAAGCTTCCCAAATGAGACTGAACCATCAAAGGCTGCGGCTCATTATCCGAAATACAGCCGATTCCCAGATGTCCCGAAAGTTCCATCACATCCCGATCAAATTTCGTCCGAAACGGCGAATTCTCAATATTATGGATGGCACGGTCAAAGCCCTTTTCCCCGTAAACGGCCATGCCGCCTCTGCGGGTACCCAGATGCGAATGATAGTCAATGCCAAAAAACAGATCCAAAACACAATTGGACTTCGATGCTACTCCAAAAATTCCACCCATTTTTTGTTCTCCTTTGTCCAAAAAAGCCAGTTCGTTTCTTCATCCAGAATTTTATTATACCGGAGCTTTTGCCAGATGTAAAGTTTTTTCCTATCGCTGCCAGTAATGGCCAAGGAAGTCGGAAAGCTTTTCCATCGCGCTTTCTAACTGCAGCACGTTGGGCAGGTAAACGACCCGGAAATGATCCGGCTCCATCCAATTAAACCCCTTGCCGTTGACGATAAGCACCCGCTTTTCCCGAAGAAAGTCCAGCGCAAATTTCTCGTCGTCCTGGATATTGAATTTCTTTATATCCAGCTTTGGAAAAATATAAAACGCCGCCTTGGGCTTTACCGCCGTCACTCCTGGAATATCGTTGAGCGCCTGGTACACATAGTCTCTTTGCTGACAGATCCTCCCACCCGGACGGATGTATTCCCGGACGCTCTGGTACCCGCCAAGCGCGGTCTGTATAATGGACTGCGCCGGCACATTGGAACACAGACGCATGGAGGAAAGCATATTCAGGCCCTCGATATAGCTCTGTGCCCGGCTCTTGTCGCCGCTTAAGATCATCCAGCCCACCCGAAAGCCGGCGATCATATGGGACTTGGATAAACCGCTGAAAGTAATACAAAACACATCCGGCGCCAGCGACGCAATGGAAATATGCTCATGCCCGTCCATCACCAGCCGGTCGTAAATCTCATCGGAAAAGATCATCAGATCATTCTCCCGGGCTACCTGCACCAGCTCCTCTAAAAGCTCCTTCGAATACAGTGCGCCGGTGGGATTATTGGGATTGATAATCACCAAAGCCTTCGTCCTGTCTGTAATCTTGCTTTTTAAGTCCGCCAGATCCGGATACCATTCTGCCTGCTCGTCACAAATATAATGCACGGCCCGTCCGCCGGCCAGCGTAGCGGCCGCGGTCCACAAGGGATAATCCGGCGCAGGAATGAGGATCTCGTCGCCGTCGTTAAGCAGCGCCTGCATACAGAGGCTGATCAGCTCGCTGACGCCGTTTCCCGTATATATGTCCTGCATCCCCACGTCCGGAATCCCTTTTAGCTGCGCGTACTGCATAACAGCCTTCCTGGCGGCGAAAATCCCTTTTGATTCCGAATAGCCCTGGGAGGAACGGATCGAGCGCATCATATCCAGGATCACTTCCTCCGGCGCGGAAAATCCAAAGGGGTAGGGATTGCCGATATTGAGCTTGAGCACCTCTTTCCCATCCTCTTCCATCCTTGCTGCCTCGTCTACTACAGGGCCCCGCACATCATAAAGCACATTGTCCAGCTTCGTCGATTTTTCAAAAATTCGCATAGTATCCTCCTGCCGTCATCCTGTATCTTATGGAAAGTTACCATTCACAGAAAATACGCTGCAAAGCGAACGATAACAATTGCTATTATCTTCTCATATCCGTTTGCTAGACGCAAGTGATTTTTTTGATCTTGATCAAGGTGTATTTCCATTTAAAAGTGTCAGCAGACAAAGCCTCTTACAATATACGTCAAATATCAGCATGCAAATACCTTTGCATAAAACAAGAGAATAAATGGAAAAATTTGCGTAAATTATTGACTTCTTTGTTACGCTGGGTTATACTTTTGACAATTACATAAAAATCATTCTGCCGCCGGGTAGAAAAGCGAAAGCATTCGTTACACATCGTTAGGCCTTTGAAGATGTGCAAACGGGTGCTTATTTATTTTAGGAGGTATGCCTATGTCGTCAAAAAAACAAAACTCATTGCGCAGCTATTTTTCGAAAGGGGAAATTGCCTTATGGTGTATATCCGTTGCTTTGATCAGCGTATCTTTTTTAGCATTTGACAGAGAAAATTTTTTGACCCTTGCCGCTTCTTTCATCGGTGTGACATCATTGATTTTTATCGCAAAAGGAAATCCATTTGGACAATTTCTTATGCTCCTATTCAGCCTATTATACGGCGTCATTTCTTTTACATACGCTTATTACGGCGAAATGATCACCTACCTGGGAATGACTGCTCCAATGGCTGTTTTTGCATTGGTTTCGTGGCTGAAGAATCCCTACAACGGAAACAAGGCGGAAGTAAAAGTAAACCGGCTGAAATTTACAGAAATTATTTTTATGATACTTCTGACAGCCGTTGTTACATGTATATTTTATTATATTTTAGCTGCTTTTCACACAACGAACCTATTGTTAAGCACCTTATCTGTCACAACCAGTTTCCTGGCAGTTTATTTGACTTTTCGAAGAATCGCTTTTTATGCGATCTGTTATGCTGCAAATGATATTGTGCTTATTATTTTATGGATCTTAGCAACATTGTCCGATATATCCTATTTATCGGTGGTCATTTGTTTTGTAGTGTTTTTGGCAAATGACATTTATGGATATATTAGCTGGTCAAAGATGCAGAAACGACAAGAAGCCGATGCCTTAGGATAATAGACGAAAGGAGCAAAGTTTAAGAAAGTATTCTAGATATACTTTTATCCGTTATACTACACAAGAATGAACAAATCACTGTGAAAAAATCCTCGGAATTTTCGTTCAAAATCTATAGGAAAATCGCATTCCTATAGACTCTGGGAAATCACACAAAAAACTACGAATAATATTCATAAAAAACGCGATGTTTTACATGCAGTATGTAGATTCACCTTAAAATTTTCATAAAATTTGCACTTTTCCTCTTCCCTTTTCTTCTATAATAGTGTATAATATGCCCATCATATAAGATTAAGGAATGAGGAGGAAGTACAATGTCTTACACAGAAGAAATTTACGAAAGAGTGGTTAACCAGAATCCCGGCGAGCCGGAATTCCATCAGGCAGTAAAGGAAGTGCTGGAGTCTTTAAAGGTAGTCATCGATGCAAATGAAGAAGAGTACCGTAAGCTGGGCATCCTGGAACGTCTGGTGGAGCCTGAAAGAATTATTTCTTTTAGAGTACCCTGGGTGGACGATCAGGGACAAGTGCAGGTAAATAAGGCATACCGCGTACAGTTCAACAGCGCTATCGGACCCTACAAGGGCGGCCTTCGTTTCCATCCGTCTGTAAACCAGAGTATCCTGAAATTCCTGGGATTTGAACAGATCTTTAAGAATTCCCTGACCGGCCTGCCCATCGGCGGCGGCAAGGGCGGTTCAAACTTCGACCCCAAGGGAAAATCCGACCGTGAAGTTATGGCTTTCTGCCAGAGCTTTATGACCGAGCTGTCGAAATATATTGGCGCGGATACAGACGTACCGGCCGGCGATATCGGCGTAGGCGCTCGTGAAATCGGCTACTTATTCGGTCAGTACAAGAAAGTACAGAGCGTATACGAAGGCGTACTGACTGGAAAAGGCCTGACCTACGGCGGCTCCCTGGTACGTAAACAGGCTACCGGCTACGGCGTTGTTTATATTCTGGACGAAGTGGCCAAAGCGCATAACGACTCTATCCAGGGCAAAACTTTGATCGTGACCGGCTCTGGAAACGTAGCTATTTACGCAGCAGAAAAGGCTACCCAATTAGGCGGAAAAGTAGTTGCCATGACAGATTCCAGCGGATATGTTTACGATCCCAACGGCATTAACCTGGACGTAATGAAAGATATTAAGGAAGTAAAACGTGCCCGGATCAAAGAATACGCTGAGCGTGTTCCCGGCTCTACCTTCACAGCGGGCAAAGGCGTATGGAATATCTCCTGCGACATCTATCTTCCCTGCGCAACCCAGAACGAAATCGATCTGGACGCTGCTAAGAAGATCGTAGAAGGCGGCTGCAAGTACCTGATCGAAGGCGCGAATATGCCGACGACTATCGAAGCTACCAATTACGTGATCGAAAACGGCGTAGTTTTCATGCCCGGCAAGGCAGCAAACGCCGGCGGCGTTGCCACCTCCGCTCTGGAAATGACCCAGAATTCCATGCGTATCAGCTGGAGCGCTGAAGAAGTCGATGAAAAGCTGCACGGCATTATGCAGGATATCTTCAAAAAAGTAGACGAAGCCTCCAAGCGCTACGGCATGGAAGGCAACTACGTAGCCGGCGCTAATATCGCAGGCTTTGAAAAAGTTGTAGACGCTATGAAGGCACAGGGCGTGGTATAATCATCGTTCAATTTCATACGTAGGCAGTCTTGGTAAAGTCTGCCGCATATGCAGAAAACCTGCCGATCCGCATATCGGCAGGTTTTCTAATAAATCAATCCCCACATTTTTCATCTCTGGCTTTTTTCTCTGTTTCCTTCTATTTTCCAAAGAGCTGCACAGCCTTTTGGGCTACGCATGCTCCAAAGGCTTCGAACTGTTCCGCATATTGCTCTATATCCTTCCCAAGCCCTACGGCCCCGAGCTGAAATTTTTGCGCAGACTTTGGATCAGTTCCGGAAAATACAAGCATCCCTTTCGCAAGCATATGACGCAGCATTTCCATGATCGCTGTATCCGTCCCACCGGCGGCAGACTGGGCGGTAACAAAAGCTGCACCCAGCTTTCCATGCAAATCAATCCGAAAACTATTGTCAAACCACTTTTTCATTTCCCAGCCCATACTGGTAAAATATACTGGCGACCCGAAAATCACAGCGTCGCTCTGCTCCAGAAAAGAAATTTCCACATCCTCCCGGACATCCGCCAGCTTCACCTGGATAAACGGATACCGCGCCAATATGCCATCCTGAATATATTCTGCTGCCGCCTCTGTATTCCCGGTCTGGCTCGCATACAAAATTGTTATCTTCATACATTTTCCCCCTAAAAATTTTCACAAAATCTCAGCCTCAATAGCTTCCTTTTTTCTTACAGCCGTCCGGAAAGAAATCCCCTTCCGACAACGTCTGCCCCGGCTCTATTACGAAAAACTGCCGGTCATGCACTCCCGCCACCAACTTTTCCAGCAGCCGGTTACTGCCGGCCACATAGTCGAGAACACATCCGATCAAATCGGCATTTTTCTGCGCTTCTATCGCGTATTCCTCGGAATAGCAATCGTAAATGCCCGTATCAATAATGTCCACATTTGTATAGTCGGCAAACATTGCCCGAAAAATCATCTCGCCTTGTACGCCGCCGTATTTGACGCACAGATTCTTCTGCATCGCTTCCGGAGAATGTTCCGCCATTTCCGTATCCCGGAGATACAGATGGCCCGGCTCTTTTCTGTCCGGCTGCCACTGATCGTCCGTATGAAGCAGCAACGTTACGCAATCGTCCACTCGGGGAATCACTACGCGCACCTTTACTGGAATATTTTCCCAGGAGCCGCCGCAAAACCCCATAGCCGCCAGAACCGTATCCACTTCCGGCGGCAGCCACTTCAAAGCTTTAATAATCTGCCTTCGCATTTCCTCCGGTTCATCGTGGTACCTACGATCTATGATCCGCACCGGATAAAAAGTCCCCACTTTCTTCTGCGCCGCGTCTATATAGGGAAGGAGGGAACTGCAGGCCAAGATCAACGCACGCATATATCGTATCATCCCTTCGTTGTATTTTTATTTTTTACATCTATAGTATATCTTTTTTCTGTTGTATTGTCAACATTTACAACATGGAAAGAAACGTGTATAATAACAAAAAAATCAGGAGTCGTCAGATGAGATTAAATACGAAATGCTCTATTGCGCTGCATTGTCTGTTATTTATTGCAGAATATCAGGAAAAAGTAAAAATTACCAGTGAATTGCTGGCAAAAAGCACCGGCTGCAATCCAGCCGCCATCCGAAGCATTCTAAACGCCTTGCAAAAGGCCGGCATCATTTCCGTAATACGCGGCGTCGGCGGGGCCTACCTGCTGAAAAATCCGGATGCCCTCACTATCTGGGAGGTATACCGCGCCCTCGAACCAACGGGATTGCAGCATTTCATCGGACTCCACTCCAATCCTTCCCAACAATGCCCCGTGGGAAAACAGATACAGCCCGTCCTGCAAAAGCCCTATGACCGGATCGGCGCAGCAGTACAACGTGAAATGGAAAGAATCACTTTGCGGGAGCTGCTTGACGATTACCATGCGAAAACGGATCAATAGGCAGTCTTTTCACATTAGATATTTGCATATTCGCACACAAACCGCACACTGCAAAGCAGTTTATTTCTATATGCGCCCTGGGCCAACAAGCAACCTGCCACCGGCTGCTTGTCGGCATACTAAGGTATACAAAAAGCTGCGCGGGAAATCTTTCGCACAGCCTGTCTGTAATCGTATTGTCTTCCACTTTCACTGCCAAAGTCTTTACTTCTTCAGAAATCTCTGCAGCTCCTCCATAAAGGTATTTACGTCCTTAAATTCCCGGTATACGGATGCAAAACGGACGTAAGCCACCGCGTCTAACTCCTCCAGGCCCTCCATAGCCAACTCCCCAATCATCGTGCTGGGAATTTCCCGCTCCTCCAGATGAAAAATACGGCTTTCGATCTTGTCAATCAATGCTTCTATCGCGTCCACCGGGATCGGCCGTTTATAGCAGGCCCGCACAATCCCCGCTTCGATCTTCGACCGGTCGTACTGCTCTCGGCTTTTGTCTTTTTTCATCACGGTCAGAGGAATGGTTTCTACCTTTTCATAGGTTGTAAATCTCTTGCCGCAGTGATCGCACATCCGTCTTCTGCGAATGGAATTGCTCTCCTCCACAGGACGCGAATCCACGACCCTGGTATTATCCCGATTACAAAACGGACATCTCATAGCTTCCCCTCCTCCTGTGAAAATCTGTCTTCATCCTTCTATAGTTTTAGTATACTAAAGTCTCTCTGTTCTGTCAATAAATGGAAATATTTTACGCACCTTTACACTCCCTCGCGCATAAAATAAGATAAGCGGAACAAAAGGGGATCCTATGAGAATCTGCGATCTGAAGCAAAAGGAAATTATCAACACCTGCACCTGCAAAAGCCTGGGCTGTCCCATCGATGTGGAATTTAACTGCCATACAGGCCATCTGGAAGCGCTGATCGTTCCGGGCCCCGGGAAGATCTGCAGCCTTTTGGGACGGGACAGCGAATATATCATTCCCTGGGATTGTATCCAACAGATCGGAGAAGATATTATCCTGGTAGAGATTAAAGAAGAAAAATGCCTGCAGAAAAATTAAAACGCCGTTTCCTGTTCTTTTCCAGACAGATATGCTACAATAAAAGAAAAATTTCTGTTAAAGGAAGGAAACCCTATGGATATTGACACACTGCTCTCCCAGGTAAAAAGCGGAGAAATGAATATAGAAAAGGCGCGGGAATATTTAAAGACGCTCCCCTACGAGGATCTGGGCTTCGCAAAACTGGATCATCACCGAAAACTCCGAAGCGGCTATGGCGAGGTTATCTATTGCGCCGGAAAAACCACCGAGCACCTCGTCCAAATTTACCAGAGCTTCTATGAAAAGGGCAGCAATGTACTGGGCACCCGAGCCACGCCCCAGCAAGCCCAGGCTCTTTGTAAGGCGCTGCCGCAGGCTCAGTACGACCCGCTCTCTAGAATCTTACAAGTTATCCAGACGCCTGTGAAACAAGCCGGCTGCGTAGCAATCTGCACTGGCGGCACCTCCGATATGGGCGTGGCGGAAGAGGCGGCCCAAACGGCTGAATTTTTAGGCGCCAGAGTCCAGCGGATCTACGACGTTGGCGTGGCAGGCATCCATCGCCTGCTCTCCAAAACCACCGATCTTAGAGCCGCCAACTGCGTAGTGGCCGTGGCAGGCATGGAAGGCGCTCTTGGCGGCGTAATAGCCGGTCTGGTGGATAAGCCGGTTATTGCCGTCCCCACCTCGGTAGGCTACGGCGCAAGCTTTCACGGCCTGTCCGCCCTTTTAACCATGCTGAATTCCTGCGCGGAGGGAATTTCCGTCGTCAATATCGACAATGGCTTTGGCGCCGGCTACAACGCGGCGCAGATCAACCGACTGGCCCTACACGACCGCTAATTTTCCCCGAAAATACAGGCAAAGCCTTCGAATGTCCATCTGTTTTTCCCGCTTTGTCAAGGGCTTTTATTTTTTATATTTTCCTCGGAATCGTATATTTCCACACGGATATGAGAATCATTTTATTATAGACGGCGACGTATGATCGCCGTTACGCGCGTTTCTATTTCTGCGCGCCCGGCAACATCCGGGAGTTCTTAACACAGAACAGGAGGATTCTCATATGGCACTGAATAAAGTTGAAATATGCGGAGTAAACACGGCAAAATTACCTATTCTCAGCAATGAGGAAAAGACGGAACTTTTCCGCAGAATCAAACAGGGGGAGACAGAAGCCAGAGAATTATATATTAAGGGAAATCTGCGGCTGGTCCTTAGCGTCATCAAACGTTTCTCCAATAGCAACGAAAACCCGGACGACCTTTTCCAGATCGGCTGCATCGGCCTAATAAAGGCCATCGATAATTTTGACACGACTTTAGAGGTAAAATTTTCCACCTATGCTGTGCCCATGATCGTCGGAGAAATCCGTCGTTACCTGCGGGACAATAATTCCATCCGGGTCAGCCGTTCCCTGCGGGACATCGCCTATAAGGCAATCTACGCCAAAGAACAATATATGAAAGAAAATTCCAAAGAGCCGACCATCAACGAAATCGCCGAGGAAATCGGCATTGAAAAGGAAATGATCGTCTATGCACTGGACGCTATTCAAAATCCGGTCAGCCTATACGAGCCGGTCTATACGGAAGGGGGCGACACCCTCTACGTAATGGATCAGATCAGCGACAAGAAGAATAAAGAAGATCGCTGGATCGAAGACCTCTCTCTACGCCAGGCCATGCGAAAACTGGGCGATCGGGAACGGCATATTATCCAGCTCCGTTTCTACGAAGGAAAAACCCAGATGGAAGTGGCCAAAGAAATCGGTATCTCTCAAGCGCAGGTCAGCCGCCTGGAAAAAAACGCCCTGAAAAATATGCGCAATTACCTCCGTACCTGAACGGCCTTTGGCACTACCAACAAAGCCGCCGGGAAATTCTTCCCGGCAGCCGCCGCTATGTAAAGCCTTTTTTGTCATAACCGTTGGCACCCATACGGTTCTCTATTCATACTTTACAATTTCCTTTTTCAACCGCTTCATGATCCGCTTTTCCAGGCGGGAAATATAAGACTGGGAAATTCCCAGAAGATCCGCGACCTCTTTTTGCGTTTTTTCCTTTCCGTCTTTGGTGGAAAGACCAAACCGCAGCTTGATAATCGTCTGTTCCCTGGGGGTGAGCTTGGCGATTGCCTTATCCAGCAGGTTTTTTTCCACCTCATGCTCGATATCCCGGTAGATCACGTCCTCGTCGGTTCCCAGAATATCAGAAAGCAGTAATTCGTTGCCGTCCCAGTCCACATTGAGCGGCTCGTCAATGGATACCTCCATTTTCGTTTTATTATTTCTCCGCAGATACATAAGGATCTCATTTTCTATGCATCGGGACGCATAAGTAGCCAGCTTGATTTTTTTTACCGGATTAAAGGTGTTGATCGCTTTTATCAGGCCGATCGTACCGATGGAGATCAAATCCTCCACGCCTACGCCTGTATTGTCAAATTTTTTCGCAATATAGACCACCAGACGCAGATTGTGCTCAATAAGCAATGTCCGAGCCTCCTGGGGCTGATTGCTCCCCAACGCCTGGATCATCACTGCTTCCGTCTCCGGCGCAAGGGGCGCCGGAAGAACCTCCGTCCCTCCAATATAATAAACTTCCCTAGATCTGGGCAGCATCATACTGGAAAACCTGGAAATCATATGCATCGGATAATAATTCACTGCTGCTTTCGCACTCATATAGGCCCCTCCTAACTTCTCGCCTGGCGTACCAACGCCGCTGTCCTTATCTACCCGCACCCTACAATAGTCTGGAATTTAAGATCATCTGATACTCCCCTCCCAGGGTGGAAGGTCCCAAGGCAATCGCCACCGTCGGTTTCGAGACGTGCACCACCTCCCCAGGAGTATGTATACATAAATCCTCTAGAGTAACTGCCAGAAGCATTCCCTCATTTTCCACCGAACGATAAGGCAGAAAATGCGGTGCAAGGCCCGGCAATGCAGTATTTCCCAGCTCCCCTGTTTTTTCCTGAAAGTGTTTCAGCTGTTCCCATACTCCTTCGGGAAGCAGCTCCTTTAAACTTTCCGGCGCCAGAATGGAAACCGGCTTTCCAGAAAGCGGGTCTGCGAGGAGATTCCCCGTGTCGTAAAAGCCGTACAGGGAAATAACCTTGCCTTTATACCCCAGACGCACCGGATAAATACTCCTTCTTCGGATTTGTACATAGTCACAGCCAATAGAAATACAAGTAAACAGCAAGTAACAAAGGCCCGCTAAAAGTAAAAAAGTTTTCAGGCCGCCGCCGCTGCCGGCGGATACAGCATCCCAAAAACCTCCGCATAAAAACGCTGCAAGATACAGCGTTACCATCGCTTTTACGAGCATACTTCCCGATTTTACGTTGCATCCTGCCTTCACCATCAGGATCACCGTCAGGCCCTGGAACAATATGGACGAAGGAAACAGGCTGTCTGTGGGTAAATAGAAAAATAAACAGGCCATTATAGCTCCTATGGCGGCGCCCGCCAGACTCCGCAGGCGACTGACCGGGCACTTCAGGAAGCTCCCCACCAGCCGCAGCAGCACATAATCCATACACAGGTTCGCCATAAAAACAACATCCAGGTAAATTTCGTACAAAAAATCCCCCCTATGACCTATCTGTTTCGGAAAATCAGGCGCAAAACCTGCGCCCCACTTCCCGCTGTAATCCGCGAACACGGGATCACAGCCATCCTTCACTTTCGTAAGTGAGTCCATTATAGGTGATAGAGGGGATTCTTTTTTGTCAAAACCGGCATGTCGGTTTTTATAAGTTTTCGAGGGTTCTCGACAAAAAGTTTTCTACATTATGTTAACTTTTCTGATGAAAGAGCCTCAGCATATCCTTTAACTGGCGGATCGCCAGCTGTCCCGGCGCAGAGGCTTTTCCCACCACGCCGAACGTAATGGCCGAGCCAAGCGGTTCGCCCAAAATGCGGCTAGCGGCGCCCAATTCGCCCATGGCCATCGTAACCACCGGTTTATTGGTATGACGCTCTGTCATCTCCTTCGTGACTTTTAAAAGGCTGCATACATCCAAAAACGTCCGGGGCATAACCGCCAGCTTTAGGATATCGCCGCCGGAAGCCTCCAGCCGTAAAAGCATCTGTAAAAGCGCTTCCCTCGGCGGGGTTTCCGAAAAATTGTGACTGGAGGCAATGACCTTCCCGCCATCGGCATGTATCGCCGCAATCAGTTTTTTCATCTGTCCCTCCTCCCGAAAATATTCCACATCCAGCAGCGTCTCCCGGGCAAACTGTGACACCTTTTGGATGATGTTCACATAATCTCCTGTCGAAATCTGTAGATTTCCGCCTTCTGCCTTCGTACGAATCGTAAAAATAAGGGGAAGCTGTCCAAAAATGTCGGTAATCGCCGTCCAGGTTTCCCGCACCTTTTCCATATCATAAATATCGGCAAAAAAATCGGCCCGCCACTCCGCCATATCCGCGCCCGCTTCCAAAAGCGCAGCCGCTTCTTTACACAACTCCTCTTTTGTTTTTCCCACCATAGGAACGCAGATTTTCGGCATGCCTTCGCCGATCTTTATATTTTTCAGTTGCACCGCTTCTGTCATTTCTTGACATCTCCTTTCTATTGGAATAAGATATCTTTAGGTATTCAAAGTGAAAAATCACTATTATCATAAACGCAACCGCCTGATTCCGCAAGAACAAAAGAGGGACGGATGCTTTTTGGCAATTTTTTAAAATTTTATTTTAGAGAGAAAGAAGGACGGATGATGAATCGAATTATTACAGGAAAAACAAAGCTGACCGGGCTGATCGGACAGCCCGTAGCCCACAGCATTTCCCCCATGATGCACAATATGGCCTTTGAAATCCTGGGACTGGATTACGTGTATCTTTGCTTTGACGTGGGCGAAAAGGAGCTGCCGGCTGCGGTGCAAGGCCTTTTGGCCGTCAACGCCCGGGGCTTTAACGTAACGATGCCGCACAAGAACCGCATCGTGGAATTCATGGACGAGCTCTCTCCCGCCGCTTCCCTGATCGGCGCGGTTAATACCGTCGTCAATGAAGAAGGGCGGCTGATCGGTCACAATACGGACGGTCTGGGCTTTATGCGGGCCGTGGCGGACGCGGGCTATTCCATCTCCGGGAAAACCGTTACCCTAATGGGCGCCGGCGGAGCTTCTACAGCCATCTGCGCCCAGGCCGCTTTGGACGGCGTACAGACGATCCATCTGTTTGTCCGTCCCACCAGCCGCTATCGCGAACGCATGGAACAACTGGCAAAAAAAATCAACGCCACGTTACCTGCCGAAGTGCTTCTCCACGACCACGGCGATGAAACAGCGCTGCGCCAGTCTCTGGAAGCAAGCACCATGCTGATCAACGCCACCTCCGTGGGAATGGCGCCGGACACAGACGCCTGCATCCTGCCGGACGCTTCGTACCTGCATCCAACGCTTACCGTCGCCGACGTTATTTATCACCCGTCGGAAACAAAGCTTTTGCAAATGGCGCGTGCTGCCGGCTGCGGCGCTTTTAACGGTCTTTACATGCTCCTGTACCAGGGCGCGGAAGCTTTCCGGCTGTGGACCGGCCAGGCTATGCCCACCGAATCGATCAAAGCCGCATATTTTCAGCTATAATACCAAATACTTCTCGATGAAGCCAACACAGGCTCTTTCCTCCGCTCCCATTTTCACCGCGATCAACAGACTATAACGGCTAAGCTCCATCTTGGCCGTATTACAGTATGAAAAACGCCGAGAAAGGCCCAAAACCGCGGGCCTTCCCGGCATATGCAAATCTTCTAAAAAAGATTCTATGATTATCCAAAACCTTTCCTTATTTCTTTTCCGTCGCTTCTTCCACCTTGCGTTCTGTACGCTCCTGAATTTCCTTTTGGATATCGGAAATAAATTCGTCTAATCCCCTGGCGCCCTCGTCGCCTGCAAAACGGCTGCGCACCGCTACCTTGCCTTCTTCTTCCTCTTTGGCGCCGACCACCAGCATATACGGAATCTTCTGCAAACGCGCTTCCCGGATTTTATAACCGATTTTCTCCGCCTTCGTATCGATTTCGACACGTATGCCGGCCTCCTGCAAAGCGGCGAATACCTTCTGCGCATAAGCCGTATATTTATCGGAAATCGGCAGCACGCGCACCTGTACCGGCGCCAGCCAGGTGGGGAAGGCTCCTGCAAAGTGTTCGATCAGGATACCGATAAATCGTTCAATAGAGCCAAAGGCCACGCGATGAATCATAATCGGCCGATGCTTCTCGCCGTCCTGGCCAATGTATTCCATCTCAAACCGCAACGGAAGCTGGAAATCCAGCTGGATCGTACCGCACTGCCAGGTCCGGCCGATAGAATCTTCCAGATGAAAGTCAATCTTTGGTCCATAAAAGGCGCCGTCTCCTTCATTGACCACGTACTCCAAGCCCAGATCCTCCAGGGCAGCACGTAGTGCGTCGGTGGCCATTTCCCAATCCTCATCGCTGCCCATGCTGTTTTCAGGCCGTGTGGAAAGCTCCACATGATATTTAAAGCCAAACAGCGTATATACCTCGTCGATCAGCCGGGCAACGCCTTTGATTTCTTCTCGGATCTGCTCCGGCGTCATAAAAATATGGGCGTCGTCCTGAGTAAAGCAGCGTACCCGCATCAGGCCGTGAAGCTGTCCGGACTTCTCATGGCGGTGCACCAGCCCCAGCTCGCCCATCCGAAGGGGAAGATCCCGGTAAGAACGGGGCTCCGATTGATAGACTAAAATCCCCCCCGGGCAATTCATCGGCTTGATGGCAAAATCCTGCTCGTCAATGACCGTCGTATACATATTTTCTTTATAATGATCCCAATGGCCGGAGGTTTCCCACAGATGGCGGCTTAGCATCACCGGGGTGGAAATCTCCACATAACCGTTCTTCGTATGAATCTCCCGCCAATAATCCAGCAGCGTATTTTTCAACGCCATACCCTTTGGCAGAAAGAAGGGAAATCCCGGTCCTTCCTCACGCATCATGAAAAGTCCCAATTCCTTCCCCAGCTTTCTGTGATCCCGCTTTTTCGCCTCCTCGATCCGGGCCAGATGTTCTTCCAGATCCGCCTTCTTCGTAAAGGAAGTGCCGTAAATCCTAGTCAGCATCTTATTCTTCTCGCTGCCCCGCCAGTAAGCGCCCGCCATGCTGGTCAGCTTGAAAGCCTTTATCGGCTTTGTGCTCATCAGATGGGGCCCGGCACACAAGTCTGTGAATTCGCCCTGCTCGTAAAAGCTGATTACTGCGTCCTCTGGCAGATCCTGGATCAGCTCTACCTTATAGGGCTCGTCTTTTTCTTTCATCAATGCGATCGCCTCTTCCCTGGGCAGCGTAAACTGCCGCAGTGGCAGGGCTTCCTTAACAATTTTCTTCATTTCGGCTTCCAGCTTCGGCAGGTCATCCGTTGTCAGCGGCGTCGCCGGATCTACATCGTAGTAAAATCCATCTGCGATCGACGGCCCGATCGCCAGCTTTACCTCCGGATACAGACGTTTCACCGCCTGGGCCAGAATATGCGAAGTCGTATGATGGAAAGCGGCGCGTCCTCCTTCCTCTCCAAAGGTCAGGATGCTCAAGCGACAGTCCCTATCTACTATGGTGCGCAGATCCACCGTTTCCCCGTCAATCTCCCCGGCACAGGCCATTCTTGCCAGGCCTTCGCTGATATCCGCGGCAATCTCGTATACTGATTTTGCTTCCTGGTATTCCTTTATGGAACCGTCTTTTAATGTAACAATCATATTTTTCTCTCCTTTATTTTTATAAAATGATGCTGAGGTCAAAAGGTATTTTGACCCCATGATACTACGGATTGTTTTGCACTTTGTGCTCCCACAATCCGAAAAATATTCGAAATTCGCCCGAATCGGGCTACTTTCTCATGTTTTTGCGGGTCCTAAAATCATGCTTTTTCATGCGAACATAAAAAGCATGCCCTTTTGACCCTGGTATCATAAAATAGCGTATAACAATCAAGAGAACGCAAAAAAAGCCCGCCCTTTCTCCATCATGGATTCAAAGGGACGAGCTTTCCTTCTGCCCGCGGTTCCACCCTACTTGCCCGGCTCCTTTTTCTTCGAAAGGGAACCGACACAGCAAATTATAAACGAGCAAAGCCCAACGCCTTGCCAGCATTTATACTTGCCATATGGCCACTTCTTTGACGATAACGGAGTCACCGGACCGGATTAGGGCCGCTTAGAGATGGTCTTCGATGGGCTTCCCGATAAGGCGCTTCCAGCATATGCGCCTCTCTCTGGATCGTTTCGCCGTCTACTTTTCTCTTCATCGCGTTCTCTGTAATTTTGTTATGATACGCAGAATTTCCTCATCAATTCCGGCCGCAGCAGAATTTGTATTTCTTTCCGCTTCCGCAGGGGCAGGGATCGTTCCTTCCCACCTTATGCTCCTTCACGACCGTACCGGAACGTTTCTGCTCCAGATATAATGCTTTGCGTGTTTCATCGCTGAAAATGGTCTTCCACTGGGGCAGCTCATACAGCCAGTCCGCTTTGGCGTCCACCATATTCTTGTAGAGAAGCTCCTTGTCAAAGCCCAGATTCACAACGGTGTCTTCCGCCATTTCCTCAATAGGGTTCGCCTCTTTTAAGCTGTCGTTGATGCCGTCCAAAAAGCCCACCATAGTCATGACATCGATCTTATATTTCTCCGCCAGCTCCTTGACGGTCCCGCGCACTACCTCGTCAGGATTCTCCAGAAGCTGTGCGTAAATTTCCTTTTCCGTATTAAAATATACGGCCCAGAATCTCTGCAGCTTTCCCTTATCTGCCTTCTGGTCGTATGCCATGGCTCTCCATTGCTCCAATAATGTGCTCATAGTTTTTCCATCCTTTGATTCAAATTATCAGCCGCATCCCCGGGAAAAGCCGCGCGTTCTCCCGTCTTCTCCCACCGAAGGCGCTGTAAACAATATCATTATATATGAAAACATTTATTTTTTCAATGATAACTTGTATAAAGCCTGCAATCGGGGACATACTATAAATGTTCATTGATCCCCCTTCAATGAAACTCAACCAAAGAAAAACAAGTAATACTTTATCCTCCCCTTTAAAGTCCCGGGAGCTGCGCAAAGGCGTGCGGCTCCTGGGATTTTTTTCGTGCAAAAATCATGCGTTCTTTAACGCCTGCTCTAAATCGGCGATGATGTCCTCCACATGCTCGATGCCCACAGAGAAGCGGATCATGCCCGGAGAAACGCCGGCCTCGGCCAACTGCTGGTCGTTGAGCTGCCGATGGGTATGACTGGCCGGATGCAGCACGCTCGTTCTGGCATCCGCCACATGCGTCACGATCGCCGCCAGCCGTAAGCTATCCATAAAGCGGACAGCGGCTTCCCGCCCGTCCTTTAATTCAAAGGAAATCACGCCGCAAGTTCCACCGGGCATATATTTCTGTGCCAGCTCATAGTACGTATCCCCGGGCAATCCGGCAAAATGCACGCAATCTACCTTGGGATGGGCCTGTAGATATTCGGCTACCTTCTGGGCGTTATAACAATGCCGTTCCACCCGAAGGGGCAGCGTCTCCAATCCCACATTCAGCAAAAAGCAATTCTGCGGAGAGGGAATAGAGCCTAAATCGCGCATCAGCTGTACCGTCGCCTTTGTAATGTAAGCGGCCTTGCCGAATTTTTCCGTATACGTAATGCCATGATAGGATTCGTCCGGCGCCGTCAGTCCGGGATATTTTTCCTTATAGGCCGTCCAGTCAAAATTTCCGCTGTCTACAATCGCGCCGCCCACCTGCATGGCGTGGCCGTCCATATATTTCGTCGTAGAATGGGTAACAATGTCCGCGCCCCACTCAAAGGGCCGGCAGTTTACCGGCGTCGCAAAGGTATTATCCACGATCAGCGGCACCTGATGTGCATGGGCGATCCGAGCAAATTTCTCAATATCCAGCACCACAAGGGCAGGATTTGCAATCGTTTCCGCAAAAAGCAGCTTCGTATTCTGCCTGAAGGCCCTAGAGATCTCCTCCTCGCTGGCGTCGCTGTCTACGAAAGTACACTCGATTCCCAGCTTTTTCATCGTCACTCCGAAAAGATTGTATGTCCCCCCATAAATCGTAGAAGCAGATACGATATGGTCGCCGGCCTCGCAGATATTAAACGCCGCGTAAAAATTCGCCGCCTGTCCGGAGGACGTCAGCATCGCCGCCACGCCGCCCTCCAGATCCGCGATTTTCGCCGCAACCGCATCGTTGGTGGGATTTTGCAGCCGCGTATAAAAATAACCGTTATCCTGCAGATCAAAAAGCCGCCCCATTTCATCCGTCGTATCGTATTTAAAGGTCGTGCTCTGGTAAATGGGCAAAACCCGCGGTTCTCCCTTTTTTGGCTTCCAGCCGGACTGGATGCATTTTGTTTCTATTTTGTAATTTTGACTCATAAAAAATCTCTCCTTATAAACAATTTTGTAAAATATTATATATCGTACAAAAATTTCAAAACTTATCCTCGATGTCCACTAAAACTATACCGCACAACTTCATCCAGCAAGGCTTCTTTCATATGAATCAGCTGTACTTTTTTATCAAGTTCTTCTCTCTCTATCGCCTGATCTATATAACCATCAATTTCTTCTATAATAGGCCCAATTTCCTGCGGCTCCGGCTGTTCTTTTAATTTCTGTTCAGCCTTTTCCAAACACATCTGTACTTTATAAATCCAATTCTGATATCCCTGACCTTCATCTTCTTTCTTTAGGATTTTTACCGTCATAATCTTAACATTATTTTTTACATAATATTCCTCTCTGTTTTGAAAATGAAAGCAAAAACTGCTTTCCAGCAAAGGCGCATTACAGCAATAACACAAAAGCAGCCCGTTCTTTTTAGTCAATCGTTTCGCCTCTTTAATAACCTGGAAGGGTTCCTGGAAATAAACGGAACCATTTATAATAACAATATCAAAATAATCCGAAGCCAACGGTGTTTTTTCATAATCTGCAATTACCAACGACAATTCCGGCACATCAGATACTAATGCCATTTTATCCAACCATTGATTTTGACTGGTATTTCCTATTACATCAGACATGCAACATAACTCTGATCTTTTATGAAAACTCCCTAGTATTGTAGCAAGGGAATAGCTCATAATTCCGTTTGTACAACCAATTTCTAGTACCTTAACCGGTAAAGAGGTTTTCACAAGAAAGGCAGCCAAAAGCGTATTTATCATAATACTTTCCATAATATTTTCCGCTTCCTCTGTCCCCTTACTGATCTGCGGATATCGTTGCAACAGCATTTTAATAAGGCTCATAACAGTTAAATCATCCGTTGGCGAATGCAAAGGAATCTTACTTTTGTTAGATAAATGATCTGCAAAATCTAATAACACTCTCGTTTTGCCTGCTTCTGCATACTGTATAATAGTATTCTCTATTAAAAGTTCACCCATTGCACATTCCTCCAAACAGCATTTCACTCAATTTGGCAACAATGTATTCCATATTTAAATAAGTGGAACCATACCGATATGCATGATCTGCCATTCCTTCTAATTGATTGCTTTTACATAAATATAGCAAAATCTGCGCAAAACCAGCGGTATCATTCACAGCACAAGACCTTCCACATTTTCCATGATCTGTCGCCTGTTCATAAGCATCAAACTGAGTCACCGCCGTCACGCAGCCTGCATTCAACGCTTCTGCAATAACATTAGGCGTCCCACCTTCCCATTCAGATGGCAATGCAAAAATTTTCGCCTTTTGATATTCTTCTTGTAATATTTCTCTTTCTTGTATTGGCCCTGTAAAATCTACGCGCTCCTTTAATTCTGGAAAATGCTGAAAATATTCTTGTAAAAAATCTTGAAAGCTTTCTTCTATAGTTCCTACTAAGCGCAGCCGCCAATCAGGTATATTTTCCGCTATTTGAGCAAATGCTTCCAGCAAAACCTCCGTAGCCTTTTGCTGCGTCCCCAATCTACCTACGGTAAGTACAATATTTTCTTTTCTCTTAAAATCCGGAAGACTGTGTGCCTTAAAGCTATAAAAACCATTAGGAATGCAATAAATCTTCCAGGGCCACTTCAAATTCAAATGATCTTGCATTGCCTGACAGGATGTGGCAATCACATCACAGCAATCCATAAACTCCATAAAATTTGTATTTTCCCATAAGATTCTATCCATCCAATGACCATTTGCGTCCAATCCAACATAAATACATCCCGTCGGATGCAGCATTTTATACATTTTTGCAACAGTAAAATTGCTTGTATGACATCCTCTCAAAATCAAGCAATCGATTTCTGTCGCCTTTTCCATCATATATTGTAATTTAGCGGCTTCACTACCATCCTCTAAAAATTCCATTTTTATACCTTTGACATAGGAATCTAAATACGTATATTCATCTCCTCTTGCCCCTACCATTGTTACATCGCAGCCATGATTTTTATAGAGCAAGTACGGTATCAGTCCACAGTCTTTAATAAGTTCCACATTACTCCACCCGCGTTCGTATGGCGCTAAAGCTACAACTCTTTTCGTCTGCCTGGTTTCTATCGAAAAATTCTGCTCTGGAGAAACAGGCACCGCATAAAAAACAGTTTCCCCGTTTTGATCCGGCCTATAATGGCGAAAATAAAACTTATATCCCGGATGAATACTATCTATAAGTCTTGGAATTTCCCATATGTCGCTAACAATATGATATGTACAAATCGCAAGCTTCGGAGAGTCATTCCTTATATGCCCTTTAGCCCCTAAAATTGCCGGAATTTCAAATCCTTCCACATCCATTTTTATAAAGGTAATTTTTTCTTTAATATCCTGGTCAAGAGCAACCATCTCCGTAAGCTCTCCACTTGATTCTGCGCCTAAAAAGCTACTGGAAGCAAGGCTGCCACCTATCGATATCTTTTCATTTTTCTCACCCACACCACAATTTCGTACTTTTACTTTCGGATATTTCCGCAGGTTTTCTCTACAGCGGGTAATATTATCTGGCGATGGCTCATAAACATATATAGTTTTGTAATTCTTGTACTGGGCAATATAATCTTCTGCCGTATCTCCGATAAAGCCCCCACAGTCCACAAAAACCTCTTGGTTGCTGCAATGTATAATATCCGAATCAAAATATTGATGATGCTCCCCGTCAAACGCCTGCTGAAGAAAAGAAAGATCCGGTAGAACCCGATACCGTATAAGATTCGTGAAAACCTGCCTGGAAATACCATCTGCCAATCGTTCATATACCCAATCATACTGCGTAATATTTCTTATTAAATCTAATAACACATACTTATATGCGCCGCTTGTCCGGTTTTTAGAATATTCCCCACCAGGAAATTTTTCCAGTTCTTCCACTGTAGTGGAAAACATCCCTGCGACCTGTTCAGTAATTTCCTCATAGCTATACTGTCTCACCATAGAAGAAATCCCCTGATAGCTACTGAATAATCTAAAAAATTCTTCCTTATTCATGGTAAAAAATCCCTTCCAGATTCTCTAATAATCTATCAAAGCTTTTTATTCCTCCAACACCAGCTTCGCCGCCCCGTAAATCCCCGCATCGTTGCCCAATTCTGCCAGGACAATCGGCGTTTCCTTGCAGGCGGTAAACGCATATTTCCTGTAGTATTTCTCCACACAATCTATCAGCGCCTGGCCAGCCTTAGATACGCCGCCGCCCAGGACGATCACCTCCGGATCCACCACGCTAGAAAAGATGCTCAACGCGCCGCCCAAATACTCGGCGAACCGCTCAACAATCCGGATTGCCAGCACATCCTTGTCTTTATAAGCGTCGAAAACAGCCTTGGCCGTCAACTCGCCCATTCGCAATACGGACTCCTCCGAATCCGCCTCTAGCTGCTCTTTCGCCAAGCGAACCAGGCCCGTTGCCGATGCATACTGCTCCAGGCAGCCACAGTTTCCGCAATTGCATGCCTGTGTTTCCTCGTGCTTTATATTGGCGTGACCGATCTCTCCGCCGGCCCCATGCGCACCGGCAACGATCTTTCCATCAACGATGATGCCGCCGCCAACGCCGGTTCCTAAAGTCGCCAGAACGACATTTTTCGCGCCTTCCGCCGCTCCCTTCCAGGCTTCTCCCAGGGCCGCCACATTGGCGTCGTTTCCGGCCTTAGCCTGCAAACCCATATATTTTTCCATATCGCCGGCCACGTCTACATATGCCCAATGAAGATTGACCGCGCAGGGCACTTCGCCTTTATGATTCACCGGGCCGGGAACGCCCACCCCTACGCCGGCGACCTCTTCTAAAGAAATATTCCTTTCTTTGCATTTATCCAAAACGGCCTTGGCCGCATCCGGCAGAATATTTATACCCTGCTCTTCTATACGCGTGGGAATTTCCCATTTTTCCAGCAGACAACCGTCCGTTTGAAAAAGCCCGCACTTGATTGTCGTACCGCCAATATCAATTCCAAAACAATACTGCAGCATCTTTTATTCCTCCCTTTTTTTTGCAAGATTCTGCTGTACCCGGTTATACAATTCCTCCGCCGCATTGTAGCCCATCTTTTTCTGACGATGGTTGACCGCCGCGCATTCGACGATTACCGCCAAGTTCCGGCCGGGACGGATCGGCAGAGAATGACATACGATCTTATTTCCCAGGAATTCCGCAAATTCTTCATTCAGCCCCAGCCGATCGTATTCCTTATCCCGATTCCATTCCTCCAGCTTGATGACCAGATCGATATTTTGCGTATTCTTTACGCATTCCACGCCGAAGAGGGCCTTCACATCCACAATCCCCACGCCGCGCAGCTCAATAAAATGCCGGGTCACATCCGGCGCGGAGCCTACCAGCGTCACATCGCTGACCCGGCGGATCTCCACCACGTCGTCGCTGACCAGACGATGTCCTCTTTTGATCAGCTCCAGAGCCGCTTCGCTTTTTCCAATGCCGCTCTCGCCCATAATCAGCACGCCCTCGCCGTATACATCCACCAGCACGCCGTGAATCAGGATACAGGGCGCCAGCTCCACACCCAGCCAGCGTATGATCTCCGCCATAAAGGCAGACGTTGTACGATCCGTCGTAAAAATAGGCACCTGGTACTTGATTCCTAGCTGCAATATAGCCTCTGTAGGAGTAGTCCGTGAAGTAAAAATTACACAGGGGACGCCCGTGGAAATAAAACGTTCAAACGTAGCGTTGCGCTTCTCCTCCTCCATCTGATCCAGATAGGTAAATTCCACATAACCTACGATCTGTACCCGTTCATTGGCAAAATGCTCCATATAGCCGGCAAGCTGCAGCGCCGGACGGTTAATCTCGGAAGTGCAAACCTTCTTGCCCTCTAAGGGCACCTCCGGGATCAGATCCGTCAGATGTAGCTGCTCCATCATTTTCTTTAATTCTACACCTTTCATTTTCTGTTTTTCTCCTTCATATTTTAAAGGCCGTCGCGCCCTTCCAGACAATAAAAATTTCGTCGTTTATTATTTTATCACACGCCCGTCTCCCCTGCAATGGGGCCCTCACCAGACGGATGAAAAAAATCATATACCTGGCGGGCGCTTTTCTCATTCATGGTTTCGATCACCTTTAAGGTCTCCACATCCGCCTCTTTGATCTCTTCCAAAGACTGGAAATGCCGCATCAATGCCTTTCTCCTGGCCGGACCCACGCCGGGAATCTCGTCCAAAATGGAATGTACCTGCCCCTTGCTGCGCAAGGAGCGATGGTATTCAATGGCAAACCGGTGAGCCTCATCCTGTACCCGGGTGATCAGCCGAAATCCCTCGCTGGAAACATTTATCGGAATCTCTCTATTCTGGAAATATAGCCCGCGGGTCCTGTGCCTGTCGTCTTTCACCATGCCGCAAACCGGGATTGTAAGCCCCAGCTGGCCCAGCACCTTTAAAGCAATGTTCACCTGCCCCCGTCCGCCGTCCATCAAAATCAGATCCGGCAATCTGCAAAAACTATCGTATTCCTTTTCACTTTCGTGGGTAAACCGTCGGGTAAGCACTTCCTCCAAGCTGGCGTAATCGTTCGGCCCCGTTACCCATTTGATCTTAAATTTCCGATAATCGCTGCGCTTTGGCCTTCCCTTTTCGTAAACCACCATGGACCCCACCGATTCAAAGCCGCTGATATTGGAAATGTCGTAAGCCTCCATACGCACGATGCCTTTGATACCGATCCATTCCTCGATCTCCTTCACTGCGCCGATGGTGCGTCCTTCTTCCCTTTTCAGCCGTTCTTTATCCTGCCGAAGAACCATCGCTGCATTCTGCGCCGCCAGCTCTACCAGCTTTTCCTTCGTCCCCTTTTTCGGTACGCGCAGATATACCCGCTGACCCCGCCGCTGGCCAAGCCATTCCTGGATCACCTCCCGCTCTTCAAAGTCCGCCTCCAGCATGACTTCCCGGGGGATGAACGGAGTCCCGGAATAGAATTGTTTTAAGAAACTGGCCAGAATTTGTTCCTTTGTATCGCCGGCGGCCACCCGAAGGTAAAAGTGATCCCGCCCAATTAAACGGCCCTCCCGAATGAAAAAGACCTGAGCCACCGCATCCTCGCCTTCTATAGCCATAGCGATCGCATCCTTGTCTTCTCCTTCCTGGCTGGTCATCTTTTGTCGTTCGCCAATTTTTTCAATACTGCGGATCAAATCCCGATAGCTCATTGCTTCTTCAAAAGCCAATGCCTGAGAAGCCTGCTCCATTTTTCCCTGCAGCTCTTTAATCGTCTCTTTATATTCCCCGTTCAGAAACTGCAGCACCTTTTTGATCCTCTCCTGGTACTTCTCCGGGGAAAGCCGCCCCTGACAAGGCGCGTCGCATTGCTCCATATGATAATACAGACAGGGCCTGTCCTTACCCGCTTCCTTGGGCAAGCTTTTGTTACAGGCCCTGACCTTATAGAGCTTACGCACCAGTTCTATGGATTCCTTCACTGCCTGCCCGCTGGTATACGGTCCAAAATATCTCGCCTTATCCTTCTTCATCTGTCGGGCAAAAAGCACCCGGGGATAAGGCTCCTGCACCGTCACCTTCAAAAACGGATAACTCTTGTCATCCTTGAGCATCGTATTGTATTTGGGACGGTGTTCTTTGATCAGATTACACTCCAGAACCAGCGCCTCCAGTTCGGAATCCGTTACAATATATTCGAAGCGGACGATCTGGCTGACCATCCGTTCGATCTTCGCCCCCTTATTTCGGCTATCCTGGAAATACTGGCGGACGCGATTTTTCAAGCTGACGGCTTTTCCCACGTAAATGATCGCGTCGCGGGCATCATGCATGATATAGACGCCGGGCAGGGCCGGCAGCTTTTTCAATTCCTCCGCAATATCAAATATCTGCTCCTGTCCCATCTGCCTTTTCCTCTGTCTCATCAGCCGGGCCGTCTTCCTCCGGCTTCTTCTCATCCGCAGGCGGTCCCAACACGATCACTCTGGGCGGCTCTTCCTTTTTCTCGTCCTCTTCGGCGGCGTCTTCCTCTTCAATACCTTCCACCTGCCGGAAGATTTTCATGAATTCCTTGCCGGTAATCGTTTCCTTTTCGATGAGGTACTGGGCGATTTCATCCATCGCCTTGCGGTGCTCCTGTAGAAGCTGCTTCGCCTTGTCATACGCCCGCTGCAAAAGCTCCATCACCTCATGATCCACCTCGGTAGCCGTATCGTCGCCACAGTCCAGCACCGCCCGACCGTCCAGATATTTATTCTGCTGCGTAGCCAGGCCCATCAAGCCAAAGCGAGCGGACATACCGTACTGAGTCACCATATCTCTGGCGACCTTCGTGGCCTTCTCAATATCGTTGGCGGCGCCGGTGGTCACGCTATCAAACACTAGCTCTTCCGCCGCCCGGCCTCCTAAATACCCCACCAGCATGGCTTCCAGTTCTTTTTTGGTATTCAAATATTTCTCTTCCTCGGGCACCTGCATCACATAGCCCAGCGCCCCCATAGTCCTTGGTACGATCGTAATCTTCTGCACAGGCTCCGCATGCTTTTGCAGCGCGTTTACCAGCGCATGGCCCACCTCGTGATAGGAAACGATCCGCCGTTCTTCTTTACTTAAAATCCGATCTTTCTTTTCTTTTCCCACCAGAACCACTTCTACTGATTCCAAAAGATCCTTCTGGGAAACGGCGCTCCTGCCGTTCTTCACCGCCAGAATCGCGGCTTCATTGACCATATTGGCAAGGTCGGAGCCCACCGCGCCCGAAGTCGCCAAAGCCAGCTCGTCAAAATCCACCGTCTCGTCCAAAGAAACGTTTTTCGCGTGCACTTTCAGGATATTCACACGACCTTTCAGATCCGGCCGATCCACGATCACCCGCCGGTCGAAGCGGCCTGGCAGATCGGAAGAGCGTCGTGTAGGGAAAGAGTGTAACAGGTGGTGT
>CAOJIB010000002.1 GCA_948436455.1 uncultured Blautia sp. | reverse complement strand
CGGCTGTGCGCTGTCCCTTTCTTTCCATATCCGATGGAATGACCTTGACGCTTCCGCATACCCTTTGTGTTCCGCACTATCTCTTTGCGGACAGCCATTATTTCCCATGTTTTCTGCCATTACCGGTCATTCCTCCTTTCCCGGTCATACTTAGAATTCCTATTGATTCGGTCCTTCTTCCTTTCGGCTTACTATGACCTCTGCTGACTTCTGTGCGTTCAGCATAACCTTTCGATTATGGTTACTCCTTTCGGAGCGTCCCACACAGACCTCCCCGGGTACTCACACGTTCTTTCCCTCTTATGTCCGCCATATTTACTGCAAATGATTCCGTGTAGTTATCGGGCTTTGGCTTGTGCAGCAGCCTCACCCTCATTTACAGCCTGGTATGATTTCTGTTCGTCGAACCAGAGTTTTGCCTAAAGCTTCCTTCAGATTCGCAGTCACCCACGACACCCTTGCTGTTGGCTGTATCCTTCCCACTACCGGGCAGATTCGGGACTTTCACCCGTTAGAACGTGCGCTCGCCGGGCGCACAAAAAGGACAGAGCTTCCATCTAGTTACTCTGTCCTTTATTCTATGATAAGATCTGAAAAATTTGCTGAAATTAGCAGGTAGCTCCGCCGATTACCGTCTTTTCCAGAATCTGTTTTTTATCAATTTTGCTGTTTAAAAGCTTGTCCTGCACATAGTCGAAGCCCAGCCGTGCGATCGTATCTGCAAAGCGTTCCCCGGAAAGACCCTCGTCACGGAAGAAAAGAATCGCACGCTCAACTACATCGATCACTTCTTCTTCAGAGGTAAAAATCCGGTCCAGCGTCCGGCCTTCCGCCGCCTTCTTGCCCCAGCGACCGCCCACATAGACCTTGTAGCCAATGTGAGATTCATTTACCGCGCCAAACGGACATTTGTCGATGCAGCGGCCGCAGTGGTTACATTTCTCCGGCGCGATCTGAATCTTTCCGTCGACCACTTCCGCCACCTTAATCGGGCAATTGTTCTGCACCTGGCATTTTTTACAGCCTTTACATTTTGACAAATCAATTTCCGGCAAACGCTGGCCGATAATCCCCAGATCATTCAAATCCGGTTTTACGCAATTATTCGGACAGCCTCCTACGGCGATCTTAAATTTGTGCGGCAGGGAAACGCCGTGATATCCCACGTAATACAAATGATGCAGCTTCTCGGAAAGCGCAAACGTATCGATCAGGCCGTACTGGCAGGTCGTACCCTTGCAGGAAACGACCGGTCGCACCTTCGAGCCGGTGCCGCCGGTTTCAAGGCCTGCTTCCTCCAAAAAGGCAAAAATATCTTCCAGATGATCGTAGTGCACGCCCTGGATTTCCAGTGTCAGCCGGGTCGTCATCGTCACCTCGCCGGAGCCGAATTTCTCTGCCGCTTCAGCGATTTTGATCTGCTCTTCGGCCGTGATCTTTCCATTTCGTGTAATGACGCGCACATTAAATACGTCATCGTATCTCTTATCCTGCAGGCACCCCAAACCTTTGACACGCTTGATTTCCTCGGGAGGAAGCTTCTTTCCATTGCGCGGCACCTTTACGTCGTTGAAAAACGCGCCGCCCTCCAGGACTTTTGTATTTGTATAGCCATACGCTTTCAGGCGATTCTGCAGGAAATAGCCCCTCTTTCCCTTGGCGCATACCAGCAGGAGCTTTGCATCCTTTTCCAGCCCGTCCAACGGCCCGTTCACCGTGGCCAGATCGATCCAGCGGGCGTTAGGAATCGCAGGCGCAGGCTGTACGTCCAGCACGGTATATCCCTTTGCCGCACCCGCGGTATACTCTACGGGACTCATGGAAGTAAAGCCGTCGTCGATTTTATTTTCCAGAATATAACAGGCGGTAACGAACGGATGAATCGCAGTGGAAAACGGCGGTGCATACGCGAAATCCAACGTATCAAATTCTTCTAATTTCATACCCTGGGCAATACCTACGACCGCGATATCGGTCATTTTGTCCACAGCTCCCGCGCCGAATACCTGCAGACCCAGCAGCCTTCCTGTCGCCGTTTCCGCCGTCATTTTTATGATAAAGGAGGACGCACCGGGGTAATAATGCGCCTTATCATCCAGTACGCAGACCACAGAAGTAGCCGCGTAACCGGCCGCCTTTGCCTGTGCTTCCGTAAGACCGGTGCGGCCGCCGTTTAAAGTCGGAAGCAATCGTACGACGCCGGTACCCAGGCATCCGCTGTAGCCTTTTCCCATTCCATGAATGGCTTTTGCCATGGAACGAGCGGCCAGATTTGCCGTCGACCCCATCGCCGACCATTGGTCCTGTCCAGTCAGCGCGTTTTTGACCATCGCGCAGTCACCTACGGCGTAAATATCCGGCAGATTCGTCTGCATCTGCCCATCGACCAGGATCGTTCCTTTAAACATTTCCAGGCCGGAATTGGTCAGAAAATCCGTTGCCGGACGGACGCCGATTGCCAGGATCACCAGATCCGCCGCCAACGTTCCCTGATCGGTCACAACCTTTTCGGCCCGGCCATCTCCCTCGATGCCTGTCAGGCTAGTAGAGGTCAGAATCCGCATACCGGCGGCCTTTAGCTGTTTCTTCGCGTAGCCAGCCATTTCTTCATCATAGGCGTTTGGCATGATCTGGGAAGCCGCGTCGATCACCGTTACTTCCAGGCCCTGCGCCAACAAATTTTCCGCCACCTCCAGGCCGATAAAGCCTGCGCCGCAGACAACTGCCCTGCGGCACTTTTCATTCTCCACATAGGCGCGGATATTGACAGCGTCGTCAGGCGTACGTACGCAAAATACGCCGGGAAGCGACGTCCCATCCACCGGCGGAACAAAGGGAACGGCGCCTGTGGCGATAATCAGCTTGTCATATGTTTCTGTAAAGGTCTCTCCGGAAGCTTTCTGCAGGCGAACGCTCTTCCCCGTACTGTCTACTTCGGTAGCCTCGCACCCGGGCAGAACCTCCACACCGGTCAGACCGGCATATTTCTGTGGCGTATTGACGATTAACCCCTCGCGGGAAGGAATATCGCCGCCTATATAATAGGGAAGCCCGCAGCCGGCATAGGAGATATCCTCTCCTTTCGTAAAGACCTTAACAACAGCCTCCCTATCGCACCGTTTCAGCTTTGCGGCAGCTTTCGTGCCTGCCGCCACGCCGCCTAGAATCACATATTTCATACTACTGTCCTCTCCTTTCGTTACTTCTGATTTCTTCTATTATAATACTTGCGATTCCCAAATGAAAATTGTAAAATATTATTTATACTATTGGAAAAATCTATAGATCCAAAAATTCTGAAAGGAAATCTCTATGACCATCCGACATTTAAAAATATTTATCGTAGTCGCAGAAACCCGTTCCATGAGCACCGCCGCCCATCGGCTGTACCTGACGCAGCCCACTGTCAGCCAGGCTATCCGGGATCTGGAGACGCATTACCAGGTACAGCTGTTTGAGCGTCTCCACAAAAAGCTGTATATCACGGAGGCGGGGCAGCAATTGCTGAATCTGGCTCGCGGGGCCGTAGGAAATTTCGACAGTCTGGAGCTTTCCATGCAGCGGTTCCAGGAGCGTCTGCATCTGCGTATCGGTTCCTCCCTGACGGTAGGCACCTGCCTAATGTCCAACGTAATTTCTGATCTGGACAAGGAATATCCCCGGATGGACATCTATTCCTTCGTCAGCAATACTGCAGAGATCGAGCAAAAGCTCCTTCGCCATGAGCTGGACGTAGCCGTCGTGGAGGGCATCATTACATCGCCCCAGCTGGCTAGCATCCCCATTGTAGAAGATTCTCTCGTTCTAGTCTGCGGGAAAAACCACGCCTTTTATCATAAGGACGTCGTCTATGCTTCCGAGCTGGAAGGGCAGTCATTCGCTATCCGAGAGAGGGGAAGCGGCACCCGGAAATTATTCGAGCAATACTTGTCCACCCATAATATCCATATCCAGACTACCTGGGAGGCCAACTGCCCCCGTACGATCATGAACGCCGTTCTGTACAATAACGCCCTGGCCGTCATGTCCCAGCGACTGGTCAAACATGAGTGTATGCATCAGTCCGTCAAAATCTTCCGCTATGAAACAGGGGAATGGGACCGGTATTTCAAGCTGGTCTATCTGAAAAAAGGCGCGGAAAATCCGGATCGCCTCTGCCCTCCTGCCGACGGTGACGCACTTTCGCCGGGCATTCAAAGCCTGCAGGTCGTGCTGGAGCGTTACCGCACGCTGCACCTGCCCGAGGAAATCCCCGCCTGCCTATTTAAAAACAATATTTTCTAGAAATACGTTTCCCTTTGTTATATGGCTCATGAGAGCCATAATTGTTTCCGAAGCTTACGTTGATTACCAGCGGCATCTGCCGGGCGAGCGCCAGCCGGACCAGGTAATCGATTCCCTGGATCAGCTCCGTCGTCCGGGGAAAGGAATTTTCCTTCGGCGCCGCCAGCTTTACCACCGCCAACGTAGCCTCCGGCGCCACGCCCTTTTGCACGCCCTGGGAGGAAGCGCCGTTGCCGGCGGCAATTCCCGCCACCTGAGTGCCATGGCCGCTTAAATCCCGGCTGGGCACGATCTGCTCTCCCTCCGCCCGGGTGGGCGCCTGCAAGGCTTCGTTGATCTCCTCCTGGGTGTACACTGTGCCCTGCCGGTAGCCCTCGGGGGGATTTCCAGGCCTGGACTGATCCCACAACGTCAAGATCCGAGTCGTGCCGTCGGGATTTTGAAAATCCGGATGGCGATAATCAATCCCCTCTCCTGTTCTTTAAGTGTCTTTCCTGCTCCATGGACACCCCTTCATCCTCTTCGTCGGATTTCCAAACGATTTCTATATCGTCTTCTCTCCAGATCACAATACGCTGAATATACCGATCCACCGTTTCCCTTGATAATGCAAGCAGCGGCTCGGAACGCTTGACCGGCTCTTTCTCCAACTCCAGAAGCTTTTCCCGCAGCCATTGCAGCTCTTGCTCGGCCTCCTGCAGTTCCGTTCGCTTTGAATGGAAGGCTTCCGTTTCCCCGGAAGCAAATTTTTGGTACGCCTCCAGATGCTCCTGGCGCAGCCTACGGCATTCCCCGGCCGCTTTCCTTTCCTTCGTCTGCAGCGCCCGTTTGGTGTCTTCTGTTTCCGTTTCCAATTCTCTTCGCAATCTTTCTAAACCGCCGTCTCCCGAAAGCTTTTGCTGCAGCTTGTAAAGCACATATTCTTCCAGATACATCGCGTTTACCTTCTGTACGCAAAGCTTCTGCGCGCCGGAATATTTCTGCGGACAGAAAAAATACGGATTTTGGCCGGGACGATACTGTAAATTTCTTTTACAGCATCCGCACAGAAGCGTTCCCACCAACGGATGGGATTCCCGATACTGCGCAGGCCGATACTGCGCAGGCCGATACTTCCCACGCCTGGCCTGCACCCGCTCAAAGAGCGCCCGGGGAACGAGCGGCTCGTGATGATCCGGAAGAATTTTCCACTGTTTCCGAGGCTTTAGGCGATTCTTCCCGCCGACGGCCTCCTTTTCGTATTTTCCATATACCAGATCGCCCACATAGACAGGATTTCTCAACATCTGGCAAATAAAAGCGACGTTCCATAAAAATACGCCGCCCTTAGGCGTCCGCCGCATACGGCCCTTTTCGATCTGGAACTGCGCCGGCGTCTTTACCTTTTCTTCATTGAATAGCCGGGCAATCTGCACAGACGTTTTCCCTTCGCCGGCAAGGGCAAAGATTCGCCGGACGATTTTTGCTTCCTCCCCGGCCACAACGAGCTTATGCCGATCTTCCGGCGCCTTTTCGTAGCCAAAAGGACAGTGGCCGCTTGCCCAAACGCCCTTTTCCTTCCGGACGGCTAAAGAGGCGCGCACTTTCCTGGAAAGATCCTTGCTGTACAGATCATACAAAAGGCCATGAAAATTCACGTCTATGTCCCCCGTGTTTCCTTTGAAATTTTCACTATCGTAATGATCGTTGAGGGAAATAAACCGGACGCCCATGAACGGAAAAATCTGTTCCAGATAAGAGCCGAGCACAATGTAGTCCCTGGAAAATCTGGAAAAATCCTTGACTACAATGCAGTCGACGGCCAATCCTTTCACCATCGAAAGCAACCTTTGCAGACCCGGCCGAGAAAGATTCGTTCCCGTATAACCATCGTCGCAAAATTCCAACAATTGATAATCCGTGAAATTTTCCGCCACAAAGCTTTGCAGCATCCGGCGCTGAGCCTGGATACTGCCGCTCTCTCCTTGACCGTGGATGGGCTTCTCTTCTTTAGAAAGGCGCAGATATAGGGCGATCCGATAGACCTTCATCGCGCTTCCCCTCCTTTTTTATTCTTGCATCGCCAAAGGCAAGAAGCACCTTTACCCGTTTGTCCGGATAAATTTCAATCCGGTGAAGAAGTGCCCGGCACATTGCCTTTGTCAGCGCCGTCCTTTCACCGCCCCACGCCAGCGCACGCCAAAGCCGTTCTCCTTCTGGGCGCATCTCTTCCAGGCTCTTCAAAAATTCGGCGGTTTCTGTTCGCTGTCTCTGCAAAAGAATGGTTCGGGCCTTTGTTTCCTCCCTTTCCTGCAAAAACTGCTCTCTGTCAAGGGCGCCGGCGCGGTATTTCGCATATGTTTGACTGTCCTCTCTGCGGATATTTTCTATTTTTCCATCCAGCCGACTGATTTTTTGGCTCAGCGCCTTTTCCTCCTGCAAGATTTTTGCGTGAAAATCCTCCAGGCGCGTCGAAGAAAGAGCGAATACCTGACGCAGTACAATCTGTACCAGGCCCTCCAGCGTACGGCGGGAAATCGGGGCGGTTCGACATTTTTTCCAATCCAGGCGGCCGGTATGGGGACATACATTTCCAGACATTCTCACGTTGCAGATTCCGCAAAAAATTTGACCTTCAAAAATATCTTCTTCTATCGAAGCCGTTTTCTTCTCCGTTTTTTTGCGGCCATATTTTTGGGAAGCCCTTGTCAGTTTTTCCATAGCCTGAAGAAACTGCGCCCGACTGATAATCGCCGCATGGGTATTTTCCTGGATGGAAGGAACCTTCTGGCCCCCGTCCGAATTTCCTATGAAATGGCCAGTATACACGGGATTTTTCAAAATCCCCTTAAGCGTCGTCTTCGGCCATTCCTGTAAAATATCCCCCTCCCGCCAGTATACATGGCCCGTCTTTCGGTAATCCAGGGGACGGTGGACTTTTTGTTCATACAGCCAGCTTTTGATTTCCTGCAGATTCTGGCCGGATAAAAAGAATTCGTATATTTTTTTCACAATGGCGGCCGGCGATTCATCTATTACAAGGCGCTTTCGACCCTCTTCCCAGACTCCGCGATAGCCGTAGGGCAAAATGCCTCCGATATAGCTGCCCTGCTCCCGGCGAACCCGCTTGCCGGCGCGGACTTTGGCGGCAATGTCTCTGGCGTACATTTCGTTGATCAGGTTTTTCAAATGCACGCCCATCGCGTTATCTTTTTCTTCATACAGACTGTCAAAGCCGTCGGTCACCGCGATGAAGCGGACGCCCAGAAAGGGAAAAATTTTTTCGAGATAATTCCCCGTCTCAATGTGGTTCCGTCCAAAACGGGACAGATCCTTGACAATCACGCAGTTGACTTTTCCCAGGCGCACGTCCTGCATCATCCGCGCAAAGCCTGCCCGGCGAAAATTCGTTCCCGTCTTTCCCAGATCGGTATAGCAATCATACAGAACCAATTCCGGCCGGGTTTCCATAAACGCCTTTGCAATTGCAATCTGCGTCTCGATGGATTCTGCCTTTCTTTCGTCTTTCTCCACCGACAGCCGCGCATAAATCGCCGCAGAATACGTCGGCTTTGCCGCTTTTCCCATCTTTGATACGCCGGGCATTTATCCTGCCTCCTTTCGGATGATGGCCGAAAACGGCTCCCCGTACCGGAATTCCAGATAGATCCGACGGTCCTCATAGACAAGAATACGGCTTACAAACGTAAGAAGCGTCCGGCGATCCAGCCCCGAGATCTGCAGCGTTTCTTTCGCCAAAGCCAGCCGCTCCTTGGCCTCCCTTAGCGACTGCAAAAGCACCCAAAGCATCTGTTCCTGCCGCAAGATCATCTGTTGCAGCGCCTCGGACTGCTTTTCATAAATTTCGCCAAAAAGGAGGAAATCTTCTCGGGTGATCGTTCCATTTTCCAAGTCCTTTCGCATATCCCTTTGCAGGGATTGGCAGGCCAAAAGCTCCCGGCGCAACTTTTCTATTTCCCTTTTTCCGGCGGTAATTTCACCAGAGGATACCGCCAGATTTTCCGTGCGGGCCGCCACGCATTCCCTTTCCATCAAAAGAAATACCTGCTGTTGCAAAATTTTCAATACCAGATCTTCGATCGTTTCCTCCCAAACGGCGTGCCGGCCACAGGAGCCGTTGCGATTGTGCGAGGAACAGATCAAGCGCGTCCGCTCCTTTCCCCGACGGCGGACCATCGGCCTTTTGCAGTCTCCGCAAAACAAAAGGCCCGCGTACATCGGAAATTTTTTCTCCCCTCGGATCGCACGGGTATCCACCGCTAAAAGCTCCTGCGCTAGATCAAAGTCCTCCTTTGTAACGATACTTTCATGAGTATTTTCTACTCTGATCCATGCCTCTCTTGGTTTTCGGATGGATTTTTTCACCTTATAGTTGATCTTTTCTTCTTTTCCCTGGGCCAGGTTTCCGATGTAGGTTTCATCGGTTAAGATGCGCCGAATTGCCACCGCCGACCAGCGAGGGCTGATATTGACAGCGAAACCGGTCCGGAAATTTTCACCCCGCCGCCTTTTATATTCCATCGGAGATGAAATCCCCCATCCGTTTAGCCGGCGGGCGATAGCGCCGGCGCTGCAGCCTTCCAGCTTCCAGGCAAAAATCCTTTGGACGATACCGGCGGCGTAGGCATCCGGCGTCAGCACATGCCGGTCTTCGTCGCTCTTTCTGTAGCCATATACGCAAAAAGCTCCGACAAATTCCCCTTTTTCCCGCTTGATTTTCTGCTGGCTTCTCACCTTGTTGGAAATGTCCCGACAGTAAGAATCGTTGACAAAATTTTTCACCGGCAGCACCAGGGACGTTTCATGGTCATCCGCCGTCAGGGAATCAAATTGATCGGTCAGCGCGATAAAGCGCACCAAAAAAGCCGGAAAGGTCTTTTGAATCAACCTCCCGGCTTCAATATAATCCCGTCCCAGTCTGGACAAGTCTTTGACGATCACGCAGTTGACGTTCCCGGCCTCTATGTCCCCCATCATACGGCGGAAGGCGGGGCGGTTAAATGCCCGGATTTGGTAACGTAACTCTGCTTATTCTCCAATCATAATGATCGTCTTCATCACATCTTTATTCTCGTGGGCAACCTTCTGGAACGCTTCCTGGCTATGTTCGAAGTCGAACTTATGGGAAAGCACCGGCAGGATCTCCGCCCGCTTATACTCCAGGGATTCGATGGCTTCTGCAAAAAGATTGCTGTAACGGATCACCGGAACAAACTTAATGCCATGCATAACAACGCTGGCCATGGGCATCGGGGTATTGTCGTGCGCCATCAGCCCTAAAAGAGTCACTGTGCCGCCGTCGCGTACCAGCTCCGTCGTCTGCCAGTAGGTTTGATCACTTCCAACCGCCTCAAAAACATGCATGGCGCCATAGCCGTCCGTCAGCTCTTTAACGCGCTTTTGCACGTCCTCTTTCGTGCTGTCGATCAGATGGGTCGCTCCCATCCGCTTTGCAAGGGACAGCTTCCAGGGATTCCTTCCTACGCAGATGATTTTATTGGCGCCGATGACCTTCAGACTCTGAACTGTCATCATGGCGATCGGACCGGTGCCGATAACAACAGCGTTATCCGTAAAGCCGATCTCACTGTTGCGCATAGCCTGCATCCCCACGACGAAGGGCTCTACCATCGCCCCTTCCTCATAGGACATCCCGTCAGGCATCGGGTATACCAGCTCCGCCGGCCATGCCACATATTCGCACAGGCACCCGTCCGTCGGCGGCGTTCCCATAAACTTCATATCGTTGCAGAAGTGGTAACGTCCGGTTTTGCAGTCGTGGCAATGGAAGCAGGGAATCCCGGGTTCGATGATCACCCGATCCCCGATGGTATGCCCCTGCACATCGGACCCTACCGCCGCGATATCGCCGGAGCACTCATGTCCCAGAATAATCGGATCGTTTACAATGAACTGACCAATACGCCCTTCTTTATAAAAATGCATGTCGGACCCGCAGATCCCCACGGCCCGGATTTTCACCAGCACTTCGCCCGGTCCCGGCTCTGGCATCGGCACTTCTTTTAATTCCATTTTTTCCTGGCCGTAGGCCAGCCATGCTCGCATCGTCTTCATAATCCTTCTCCTTTCGTCCCTTATGCGGCAAATTCATTCTTCGTCAGCTTGCCGCGGCGAATATTATCAATAAGTAACGCCAATAGGATGATTCCGCCCTTTACTACGTTACGCAAAAACGGGTTGACACTCTGCAAAGTCATCCAATTGGAAATAACTTCGATGATCAGAGAGCCTGCGATCGTCCCTACGATATAGCCATTGCCTCCGGCAAGGCTCGTACCGCCGATCACGACTGCGGCGATAGCGTCCAGCTCCATACCTTCCCCTAGAGTAGCCGCGGCCGACATTAATTTTGAGCTTAAGATGATCGCGGCCGTGGAAGCTGTCAGCCCGGCGATTATATAGGCGATAATTGTTGTGAGCGCGACGTTGATCCCGGAATACCATGCGCCTTTTGCGTTGCTTCCGATGGCCAGGATTTTTCTTCCGACGGTAAATCGCTTCAAAAGCAGCGTCCCGATGATAATTACAAGAACGAAAATATATACCGGCACCGGTATCCCGGCGATCTTTCCAAGCCCGAAGAATTCATAACTTTCCTGCTTGATCAGAATCGACCGTCCCTCTGTGATATATAGCGTAACTCCATAGGTAATCATCTGCAGGGCAAGCGTTACCATAAATGGAGGAAATTTCAATACGGACGCGCCTACTCCATTGAAAAGGCCAAACAGCAGACCCAGCGCATAAATCACAAGAATGACTACCGGAACCGGCCAGTTATTCTCAAAGAAAAGCGCCCCGACAACCGCCATCAGGGTAAGCTGCCCGCCCACCGACAGATCAATCCCACCGGTCGCGATCACGAACGTCATACCGATCGCAAGTATGCCTGTAGAGGAGGTCCGCAGCAACAGGCTCATGATATTTCTCGTTGATGCGAATGTAGGCGTGATGATGGAAATAATAACGCACAGCAGAACCAGTACTAATATAATAGACATTTCTGACGAAAGTAATTTCTTTAGTTTTTCCCTATTCATAATCTTCTACCACCTTACATGTATTTCTGGAAATCCTTTTCACTAAGCTGCTCATTTTCCCTCATGGAGATTGTTCCCGATACCTTTCCTTCCTTTAATACTACGACCGTATCGGACATATTGACGACTTCGTCTGTTTCCGAGGACATGATGATCACGCCGATCCCCTGAGAAACCAGCTGATTCATCAGCTCGTAGAACGCCACCTTCGCGCCCACGTCGATGCCTCTCGTCGGCTCGTCGAAAATGATCAGTTTCGCTCCCAGGGTCAGCCATTTTGCCAGCACGACCTTTTGCTGGTTTCCGCCGCTTAAGTCGCCCACTTTCTGCCCCATGCCGTTGCATTTTATTTCCAGGGATTGTATCATCTCGTCCACAGATGTTTTCGCGGCCTTTTTGTCCAGCCAGCCAAATCTGGCCATTTTCTTTAGAGAAACCATGATCGCGTTGTCCATAATGGACATATCCGTCACCAGGCCTTCCGCGGCTCTGTTCTCCGGCACGAGCCCGATCTTATTCTGTATGCTTTTCCCCGGATTTTCCGGATGGAGCTCTTTCCCCTCGAAATAGATCTTTCCTGTGATATGAAACGTATTTTTTCCAAAAACACCGAATATGGTTTTTGCTATTTCTGTCTTCCCGGCGCCAAGCAATCCCGCAAATCCCAGTATATCGCCTTCGTATAATGTAAAGGATACATCTTCCAGATACCCTTCTACGGAAACATGATCAAAGCGAAGCAGCTCTTTCCCCTGCGGGTAGCGCTTCTTCGGAAATTTAGCCTCTAATTTTCTTCCGGCGATCAGCTCGGAAAGCTTTTCTTCGTCCAGCTCCGCCGACGCGTATTGCCCGATCTTTCTGCCGTTTCGAAAAACGATAATCTCATCCGTCGCCGTCAGCATTTCCTGTAATTTGTGAGATATATATATGATGATATACCCCAGATCCTTCAAACGCCTGATCGCATCCAGAACGAGCGCGCTGTCCTTTTCCGTCAATGCAGAGGTCGGCTCGTCCAGAATGATGACCTTACAGTCGATGGATAACGCGCGCACGATCGCGATCAGCTGCTGATGCGCTACCTTTAGATCTCCCAGCTTTATATGCGTATCCAGCTCCAGATTCAACATTTTTAGCAGCTCTTTCGTTTTTTCATGCAGCTTATTCCAACGGATGTATCCCGCTTTATTATCCGCCAGACGTGAAATGAATACATTTTCTGTAATGGATAGATCCGGCAGCATATTTAATTCCTGATATACCATGCCAATCCCGGCTTCCTGTGCGGAAAGAGGCGAAGAAAAATGCGTCGGCTCGCCGTCTATCAGTATTTCGCCCTTGTCTGCAATATACGCCCCGTTGATGATCTTCATGGTCGTCGATTTTCCCGCGCCGTTCTCACCGGCCAGCCCGTAGATCTTCCCGCTCGTCAGCGTCAGATTAATGTCGTCCAATACCTGCACGGCTCCAAAGCTTTTACATATATGTCTTAACTCAAGGCTTTCTTTAATCATGAAACCCTCCTCATTGGCAGCAAAGCGGGCAAACCGCCCGCTTTGTGCATGTATTCTAGTATGCCCGTCATTACTTGTTCAGGTAATGCTCCCATGCTTCCACGGTTCCTGCCCATAAGGTATCGGAATCTGTGTTATAGGAAGCCCAGCGTGTTTCGTCCGCTGTATCCGCCGCAGTAAGCACCTTTGTCTCGATAGGAATGATCTCGCCTTCCAGATCAACATCGTTCATCAGATATTCAAAAACACCCTTTACGATCACGGTGGAAAGAGCCATCGGGTTCTGCTCTACCGCCACGTCCATAAATCCGGAATCCAGAGATTCAAGGCCTGTGGCGTCGCCGTCGATACCTGACCAGTACACATGATTGTCGGAGCCTGCCGCGCCATCCAAGCCGTTCTGGCGAAGAGCAGAGATTACGCCCTGGTCCATACTGTCGCAATGTGTAATAACACCGAAAAGATCCGGATTGGCAGTCAGTACGTCGCTCATTGCGCTTTCCGCCTTATCGCTTAACCATTCACACGGCTCTTCCAGCAGGACAAGCCCTTCTTTTTCTGCTACTTCATTGATACCGTCCTGACGAAGGTAGGCGTCACTCTGTGTCATCGTTCCCTGAATAACCGCAATCTTGGGATTTTCCACGTTTTCTTCCTTTGCCTTATCAGCCAGCCACTGTGCAGCGGAAGCGCCTGTGGCGACGTTATCGCTGGATACGACGGCGAAGGTCAGATTGTCGCTGGAGATTTCTTTATTAAAGCCTACCACCTTCACGCCTGCTTCCGTCGCTTTGTCTACGGATGCTGCCAGCGCATCAGAATCTGCCGCATGGAGCAGGATCACATTACAGCCGGCGGAAATAAAGTCGTCCACCTGAGAAGCCTGCGTATTCGCATTCTGCTCTGCATTGACCAGTGTAACTTCCGCGCCGGAGAATTCGAACAGCTTCTTGGCGTATTCCGCCGCCGCTACGATATATGTGGAGGAAAGGTCGCTGACTGCGATACCTACCTTCATTCCATCGCCTTTTCCGCCGATCAGCGCCTCTACTTCCGCATTAATACCGCTGTCCTCTTCACTGGGAGCTTCTGCTTCTTCGGCTGTATCTTCTGCCGGCGCCTCTTCGGCAGGAGCTTCCTCGGCGGGCGCTTCTTCTTTCGTCGTATCCTCAGCCGCTGTGTCCGAAGAGCTGCCGCCTCCGCAGCCGACCAGAGATGTGCACATCATTGTTGCTGCAAGTAAACAAGCCATAAACCTTTTTAAATTTCTCATATACAATTCTCCTTTTTTGTTTTAATCATTCGTCCATTACTTACAAATACCGAATCTCTTATATTATTTTTGAAACGACTCTACGATCTGCAGCGCCGATTGGGTATTAATCCCCATTCTTTCCACGCCCATTTCGTATAAAGCTAGAAAATCTTCCTGTGTACGGATACCTCCCGCGGCTTTGATCTTGATATCCGTACCGCAGTACTCTTTGATTTTGCGGATCCTTTCGATATTTGCGCCTCCCGGAACCCATCCGGTCCCGGTTTTTACAAAATCAGCCCCGCTGGCGATCGCGAGCTCACATGCCTTTAACATCTCATCGTCTGTCAATGTGTTGATCTCAATAATCACCTTTGTCAAGACGCCTTCATCCTTTATACTGATGATTTTTTTCAATTCGTCTTGCACATATGCATATTCTCTGTTCTTAAACCGCCCAACATTCATTACAATATCCATTTCTTCTACACCATCTTGTAATAACTGCTGCGCTTCTAATAATTTTATGGCTGTGCACTGCGCCCCCGAGGGAAACCCCACCGGCGACCCTACGTACACCCCTTCCACATCCTTTAACATTTTAGCCAGTGTAGAAACCCAGGACGGAAGAACATGCACATTGATAAAGCGATATTTTTTCGCGTATGCAACTAATTCTTCAATGTCGGCCAACGTATGATGTGTTTTCACTGCACTGATATCTATGAATCTGGCAGCTTCTGTTGCAGAAATAATTTTTAAAACCTCCTTTCCAAATCCAAAGCCTTCCTATCCCGCATTTGTTGTAATGTTCTTTCTCTTACGTTATCATAATTACCTTTTATCGTCAATAGTCCTTTTAATTCTAAATTCTACAACAAATTATCTGTAATTTTGTGAATTATCTCCAATTCATATCGAATTTATTTGTTTTTAATAACGTTTTTATATAATTTTTTCGTTTCATGTCATAATTACGATCTTAGATTTGTATTTTTAATTGACATTCATAATTACCTTTATTATAATTATGTGAAAGCCATTCTTACACCGCGGATATGTTTTGTTTTTTAGTATTTCATTTGAAGGAGGTCTTTATGAAATTTATTTCCTATGACCTGGGAACGGGAGGTGTGAAAGCATCTCTTCACGATGAACATTTGACTACGTTGAGCAAAAGCTTCATCGAATACGAAACGTACTATCCGCAGCCTGGATTTCACGAACAGAAGCCCCAAAGCTGGTGGCAGGGCGTCATAGAAAGCACGAAACTCTTGCTGAAACGCTCCGGAACCGACCCAAAGGAGATCGCCTGCGTGGCCCTGTCCGGCCACAGTTGCGTAGCTATACCGATAGATGACAGGCAAAATCTCCTGGTGGATTCCGTGCCGATCTGGTCGGATACCAGAGCGCAGTCTGAGGCCAAGGAATTTTTCGGCGCTGTAGATGAAACCGCCTGGTATCTAGCGACAGGAAACGGATTCCCTGCTTCCTGTTACGCGATATTTAAAATTATGTGGTACCGGAAGCATTTGCCCGAGGTATACCGTCAAACGCACAAATTCATCGGCTCCAAGGATTACATCAACATGCGACTGACCGGCCGCATCGCCACCGATCACTCCTATGCTTCCAGCACAGGCGTGTATGATCTGAAAGCCCATCAATTCGCGCAGGATTTTCTGGACGCCGCCGGCGTACCTGCCTCTTTATTTCCGGCGATCACCTCTTCTCATACGATCGTCGGCAATATTACAGAAGAAGCCGCCAGGGAAATCGGCCTGACGCCCGACACCCTCGTGGCCTGCGGCGGCGTGGACAACGCCTGCATGGCACTGGGCGCCGTCGGTTCCGTAGAAGGCAAGGCGTATACCTCCCTTGGTTCTTCGAACTGGATTCCGATCAATTCCAAAGAGCCGATTCTGGATCCGGCCACACGACCCTATGTATTCGCCCACATTGAAGAAAATATGTACACCAGCGCATACTCCATTTTCGCCGGCGGCAGCTCCCTGAAATGGGTACGTGATACCCTTTGCAAGGATCTAGCCGGGGAGGCAGACGTCTACGACAAAATGAGTACGCTCGCCAGCCAATCGCCCATCGGCGCAAACGGCATTCTCTTTAATCCCAGCCTTGCCGGCGGGACAAGTCAGGATAAAAGCATACACATTCGCGGCGCCTATATCGGCCTGCATCTGGGCGTATCAAGAAGCGATCTTATCCGCGCGGCTATGGAAGGGATCGCCCTGAATCTGAAAATGTCCCTGGATCTTCTTAGCAGGCAGACGCCGTTGTCCGGAGAGCTTTTGTTCTGCGGGGGCGGCAGCAAGAGCGCGTTCTGGATGCAGATGTTCGCCGATATTTTCGGCATGGAAATCCTGAAAACAAACATCGATCAAAACGCCGCTTCCCTTGGAGCCGCAGCCATTTGCGCCCGCGCGGTAGGCGCCTGGAAGGATTATACCGGCATTCCAAAACTCCATATCGTCGAGCGGCGCTGCTCCCCCAACGAAGAGAATCACAAAATATACCAGGATATTTTACAGGTATTTGCGCATATCAGCGATATAACCGCCGATATAGGCGATTATATGCATAAAAATCTACTTCCATTTATCGAAAAGAAAGGGTAATATTATGATAACTAAACTATCTGACGCAGAATTCAGGCTTGATAACAAAATTGCCGTGATCACAGGCGCCGCTTCCGGTATCGGACTGGCAATTTCCAAAATGTTCGCCGAAAAGGGCGCCACGATCTGCATGGTATGCCTGAACGAAAAAGAAATAGAACATGCAAAAGAAAGCCTTCCCCACGCGACGACCGTACAGGCAGACATCTCTAAGCCGGCGCTTGTTTCCAAAGCTGTGGAGGAAATCATGGCCAAATTCGGCCGTATTGACGTCCTGGTCAACAGCGCCGGCGTCGGCGATATCGACTGGGCCAAGGATATGCCTACCCCCATCTGGGACAAGGTAATTTCCGTAAATCTTTCCGGTACGTTTTATATTTCCCAGCGAATCGGCCAGGAAATGATCCGCCTTGGAAACGGCGGCAAAATCATCAGCCTCGCCTCCCAGGCAGGCATCGTATCGATTGACAAGCATGTCGCGTACAGCGCGAGCAAGGCCGGTATTATTTCCATGACGAAGTCCCTGGCTTATGAATGGGGGCAGTACGGAATACAGGTCAACGCGATTTCTCCCACCGCAACGGAAACGCCGCTGATCGTCGGATACTGGGATGTGGGAAAGGTTCATGAGGACGCCATTGCCAATACGCCGGCCGGACGCTTTTGCAAGCCGGAGGAGGTGGCCGCCGCCGCCGTCTTTCTTGCAAGTGAATCTTCGAATATGATCACCGGCACGAACCTTGTAATTGACGGCGGTTATACGATCCACTAGCCCTCATTCTGCTTCAGCAACATTCAAAAGAGAAATACTGGAGGTATATTATGAGTACAATTCCCGCTTATCGCCAAGTCTACACAACCCTTAAAAACCGTATCCGGGAGGGCACTTACAAAACCGGAACGATGCTTCCCACCGAAACGCAATTAGAAAAAGAATTCGGCGCCAGCCGGACCACGATCCGAAAGGCGATCAGCCTGCTGGCAGGGGAAGGCTATCTGAAGGTGCGGCAGGGGCGCGGAACTGAAATCCTCGATATATCTACCACACAGAAGCTAAATTATATTACATCCATTACAGAAACGCTCACAAGCAAAGGCTTCCAGGTCACTGTCCAGGGCATGAACGTAGACAAGGTGGTCGCTCCTAGCATCGTACAGGAAAGCCTCCTGCTCCCCCCGAATACCAAGGTATATCGGGTACAGCGCGTACAGTGCGCCAACGACCAGCCGGTCGCTTTGATCATTAATTACCTAAAAGAAAATCTGGCGCCAAACCTGGAACAATACCAGGGCAAATTTATCGCTCTTTATAAGTTTCTGGAAAATAAATATAACATTATTTTAACGGAAGCTACGGAAACATTGTCCGCGGTCAGCGCCGATTTTATGGAATCACAAATATTGAAAATCCCCACCGGCGCTCCGCTGCTTTGCAGCAAACGTATTTCCTATACGGTACAGGGGCCGCTGGAATACAGCATCATCAAGCTCGTGGCCGATAAATACGAATACAGCATTCACATGAAGGGACGAGGATAAACAAGCGGCCGAAAAGCCAACTCCCGCGGATGAAATTATCAAAACAAAAAAGCTGGGGCCAGGTATCGATCGTAGGAAAACAACTACCATCGTTATCTGACCCCAGCAAAATTCATCCCCGTCCAGCCGTCGTCTATATACATATCATACAGCTCCATATCCTCCTGTCCGTCTATATAAGCGCAGATCATCTCCCTCTGGGAACGGATGCTGTCGCTCACCGCTTTATGCCCGTCCGCATCTCTGTCGTCGCGGCTGAGGCGCAGATACGCGGCCGCGTGGTAAAATTCCCGTCCGTTCATTCCCATCCCTCCTGCTCTTCCCCTGGCGGCTTTGGCAGGGTAAGCTGGGCCATCCGCCGCAAAAGCAGCACCATCCGGTCGTCCAGCTGCTCGTTCGTATCCTCCCGGTACCCCACCTGCACGATATACTCCCCAACATTCTGCGCGAAGGGATTTCCCGTTTGTTCGATAAAGGATTGGATACGACCCTCTACGCTCTTTTCCATATCAATCACCACATCTTTAGCATTTGCCAATTTCTTCCTGTCCAGCTCCATAATGTCCTGCTTTTGCATGCGTCGCAATTCTTCCATAGATAACATAGACATTTCTCCCGCTTCTTTTTCCTTTTATCCTATTCTTTCCTGAGAATGTCCTATGCCCGCAGGCGCAACAAGGAAACACGCGCCCCCGAATCCACAATTCCCATCAAAACGCCCCGGCCGGTAAGCTGCAGCGGCGCTCCCTGGACGGAGAGAATACAGGAAGCTTCCCGCCCCTGGCTCACCGCGAAGAATAATCGCTTAGGCTTTTCGATATACTCGATTTCCGGCCTAGTCGAAAGGGCGGCGAGCTGCCGCTGGGCAACGGTAAGCACGGCGTATTCGTTTAGCAGCGGCACTACAGTAATTCCCTCTTCTTCTAGCCAGGTGATATCGCCGGAGTATTTGACGATCACGTCCCACTGCATCTCTTCGGGATCGTAGCCCACGTCCAGATTCAGGGATTTTTCCCGTTCTTCATCCGTTGCGTCCAGCGCCAGGTTCAGCAGATTCTCCATTTTCTGATTTTCCATAGTTTTCCCACTTTATGTTTCATTATCTATAGAATATGCCGCCCGCCGTCTGGGGGCGCCTCCCTCCTTACATACCGTTCAAAAATGCAAACGGATCTTCATCATGGATAAAATGCATCAACATATAGGCGCACATGATCGCCACGTTTTCCTCCTTCAAAATCCGAGCGGCTTCGGTCCGGTCCGCCAGCACGATTTCGATTTCCTCGGATTCCTCCTGCCCTTCCGTGGAAGGCTGCCCGGCGGCATAGCCGTAAACGGTGGCGCAGGCCTCGTCCGTCAGACCGATCGTTGTAAAATAGGGCTTTTCATAGGCCTTATCTACCGAAAGCGGCGTAAGCGTAAGCCCGGTTTCTTCCTTCATTTCCCGAACGGCCGCCTGATGGTATTCTTCGCTCTCCTCTATCAGCCCCGCGGGAAATTCGTAAATATAGCCGTCGAGGCTGCAGCGATACTGTCGGATCAGTACGATTTGATCTCTTTTTTCTCCGTATAAGCCAATAATTACCACGCCGTCCGGCGAAATCCGCCCGGTACGCAGCTTTAGCTTTTCCTCCGTCGCCGCCCGGGAAGCCACGTAATACCGGCCGGCCTTTTGCTTTTTATTCCTGGTGGACAATTCGTACAGATTCACGTAGGGATTGTCCGTCAATCGCGTAATTTTTTCTACTTTTCCCATAATGGACATCCTTTCTCTTTTTAACAGCTACTATATTTAACAATCAGCAGCTCCACGCTCAACGTGTCTCCCAGCCGACCAGTCTTCACTTGTTCTTCGCCGTCGGCAAAATCCCGGACGGCCTCTCGGAGCGCTTCCATCGTATACTTTCCCGCCAGGCTGATATAAGAACGGGCCACAAACGTATGCAGCCCCAGCTTCCCCGCGATTTCCTGGCGGTCATGGCCTTCTGCCAGCAATTCCTTCGTCAGCAAAAGCTGGTAAAACTGCCGGGCCATTAAATACAAAATACGCATCGGCGGCTCCCGAAGCTGCAAAAGATCTCCGTACAACTCCAGGGCCTTCTTCTGATTCTTCTCCGCCACCGCCCGAACCATCTCGAAGATCCGGCTGCTCGTCTGCGTCACGCACACCGCCTCTATATCCTCCCGGGCGATCACCTCCCGGCCCATCGTATAGTCCAGAAGCTTTTGCAGCTCCATACGAATATTCCCCATATCATTGCCGGTTTTCGTCAAAAACAGTTCCATATCTCTCTGGGTAATCTTTTTCTTTTCCTTTCCCAGAATGCTTAAGACCCAGCGCATCAGCGCCTTCTCCTCCTGCCGCTTACATTCGCAAACGCGCCCGGCCTTTTGCACCGCCTTATACATGCGGCTGCGCTTGTCCACTTCGCTTTCCGAAAAGATCATGCACAGATGCTCCGGCATTTCCTTCAGATAATCCGCCAGCTCCTCGCACTTATTTTTGAAAAAGCCGGTATCCTCCAAAAGAATCACTCGGCGAGGGGCGAAAAAGGGCAGCGTCTCCCCCAGGTCGATGATCTCCCGTATGCTGACGCCCCGACCTGCGAAGCGGCTAAAATTCATCGTATCCTCTGTAGGCAGCAGCGCGGCCTGCAGCTTTTCCCTATACTGCTGCTTTAAATAAGGCTCTTCCCCGTAAAAAAGATAGACAGGGCGAAATTCCTGTTTTTTTATGTCTTCCTGAATATGTTTCATCCTGCCTCCTTCATGTACGCTTAAAATCTCTTTGTGCCTGATTTTTCCCGGCTCTTTGCATTTTATCGTACCATGTTTTTTGTTTGGCGTAAAGGCGCAGTTTCCGCAAGATATCCCCAGATTTTCACCTGGTATCCATCGCTAAAGAGGCTCAGAGCTCCTAGATCCTTCGTGCTGTAGCAGACGCATCCCGCTCCTTCCAGACGCTCTAAGGCCTCCGGCGAAGGATGGCCGTAGCGGTTATTTTCCGCACAGGAAATAAACCCCACCGCCGGACAGACCTTGGAAAGGAATTCTTCAGAGCTGGAATTTTTCGAGCCGTGATGGGCCACTTTTAAGAAATAGCAGGCATTCAGATCCTTTTCCATCTCTTTTTCCTGGGGAATGCCCGTATCCCCGGTGAAAATCCCTTGAAAGTCTCGATAGGTGAGCTGCAGCACCAAAGAACCGCCGTTCACATCCCCGGCGTCTGTCCAAACCTCCGGATAGAGCGCCTCCACCTGCACCTCGCCCTGACGCAGCCGGTCGCCCTTTTGCAGATAGATCACCGAAACCCCGGCGGCCCGGGCCGTCAAAACTAGCTCCTGATAAGCCTCCGATTCAAAATCCCAGCGGGGCAAAAAGAGCCGCTTTACCCGTACAGAGCCGCTATGCGCCGCCTGAGCCTTTAGGATTTCCTCAATGCCGCTGATATGATCCGCATCCGTGTGGCTGACGAAAATCCCCTCCAAAACGCCGATCCCCCGGCTCTTTAGATAGGGAAGAATCTGGTACCGGCCCACCTGGGACTGGCTGTCGCTGCCCCCGTCCACCAGATAGGACGCGCCGCCGGGCAGCTCCCACACCATCGCGTCCCCCTGCCCCACATCCAAGCTGGTAAGCAACAGGCCGCTATGATCCCGCCAGCCGACGGCCAAAAGCCCGGCAATGCCCGCTAAAACGCCAAGAAACTTCTTCTCCCTTTTCCACAGGAACGCCAGGGCCGCGAGCAAAAGATAATACACGACAATCTGCCAAAATTCCGGTCGCCCACCCACCCAGACGGCGCCAGGCAGACGGACTATCCCCTTCGCGCCCAATAGATAGCCCTTGAATAAAAGCCGGCCCGGCCCGATGCAAAGCCGCCCCAAAAACGGCCAAAAGCTTCCGCAAAGCACGCCCAGAAAGCCGGAAAGCAGCGCTACGCCCGCCGTAGGCAGCACCAACAGATTCAACGCCGTTCCCAGCACCGATACTTCTCCATAGAAATACAGAACGGCCGGCAGCGTCACCAGCCAAACGCCCAACGTCGTCCCAAAGGCCCGCCGCAAAACGGTCAGCCTCTTGGCCAAGTTCCCGGAGAGCTTCCCGGCGGCTTCCCTCTCTGCAAAGATCCAGGAGGAAAAAGCAAGGCCCAGCACAGCCAGAAAGGACAGCAAAAAGCCGCTATACCAAAGATACGCCGGATTTTTCAAAAGCAGCAGCAGAGCGGCCGCCGCCAGCGCCGTTGGCATATCGTAGCAGCGTCCCAGAAGCCTCGCGCCCATAAGTATTGAAAACATAATTGCCGCCCGCAGCGCGGAAGCACTTCCCCCGGTAAACAGCTCATAGGCGAACACCAGCAGCACAGAAAGAATCGCCCGCAGCCTAAGGCCGGCGCCTAAACGCTCCAAAAGGCCGCAAAATCCCATACCCAGAAGCGACAGATGCAAGCCTGAAATCGCTAAAAGGTGCAAAATTCCTCCCGCCCGATAAGCGTCTTTGATTTCGTTTTCCACATCCACACTGTCGCCTAGGAGCACCGCTGCAAAAAGCCCCGCCTCTTTTGGCGCAATTTGGGTAAGAATCGCCCGTACCTGCTCTTTGAGCCGCTCCCGGGCGTATAGAAGCGGATTTCTCACCGGACTTTTTCCCAGTATGCGCTGCCCCTCCGGCAGATAATAAATCCCCTGGCTGGCGTAATACGTCCGGCCGTCGAAAGCGCCCGGATTGCGCCCTGGCGGCACCGGATAGATTTCCCCGCAGATTGCCACGTCCATACCGCTTTTTAGTTGTATTTCCTCTTTGAAAAAAACGCGCAGATTTCCAATCGGATAGGCTTTAGAATCGACGCCGGCTGGCGTCTTGCGCAGATATGCGTTATGCAGATATACAGAAATACTGTTTTCCCCGGCCGCCTGACGGCTGACCTGGCCCCATACCGTAACGGTTGGCCGATCGGCTGCATACCGGGCAATTCGGGCGTCCGGCGGGGAAGTAAACGCCTCCCCCGATGGATCCCATAAATAGAAAGCTGCCGCCACAAAAAGGCACAGCATACACAATTTTCTTTTGAAGATGTTCCTCCTATTCTTCTGGCTGATTTGCCGGCGTCGCCTGCAGCAGTTCCTCGTCCTCTGCTTCCGGCGTTTCTACCAAACGCTTCGTCTTTTTATAAAATTTATCCAGATTCATGCTCTCCCGAAAGATTACGTTGGATTCGCCGTTTACGGAAATTTTTACCTGCTCCACCTTGCAGGCGTCCACCAGGGAATTCACAATGGAATAGACCGGTATTTTCGCCTGTACCGGCAAGGCGTTATCCACAAAATTCTGATCCAGATTCACATAGCAATTGCCGTCCGTACTGGTGATCCCTAAGATATTCACATCCGCCGGCAACGTGGCATAAGACCCCTCCAGCCGCGGCCCTTTCAAGAGCTGCTCCAGTACCACCTGCTCCAAGGAAATATTCCGGCTGTAGTATACGCTGCGCTTTTCCTGCACCAGCATATCCCCCGCCTCGTTCGTAAAATACAAGGTCAGCGTGGTGTACTGGTAGGAATTGATATCTCCGCCCGACTGCTCCGCAAAGGTGTCGTTGCTCATAATACCGACGGCATTCCCCCGACCGTCCAGGATTTCCTGCCCGCCTACGGTAAATTTCACATAGACGATGCCGGGCACCTGCAAAAACATCCGGACGATGCCAGCCCGCACCAGTACTTCCCGGTCGGCGGACATTTTATTATAATCCGCGGAAAAGTCGATGGTGATCGTCTTATCCTGGATCTCGTACGTCATGATTTCCACGCCCTTCGGCAGCAGCGTCAGATTGCTGCCTTCCGGCTCCTGCTCGTCAAGGAGCAGCAACATTTCCTGGATCATCACATTTTTCGTTTCTTCCTTCGGCTCGTAAGCTCTTTTTTCCAGCTTTGTGGCGTCCGCGTTCAGATAATAAATGGAATAAGCCGTACTCTGTGCGGCGCCCTCCGGCAGCTCTTCTTTCCCGCAGCCCGTAAGCAGCAGCCCAATCAGAAGACAGATCCCCCAGATCCTGTATATTTTCACCCGGGCACCTCCTTATACTTCCGCGGCGTCTTTGCGCAGCGTCGTGTTGGGGATATACGACAGCGGAATCCGTACGGAGAACGAGGTTCCTTCATCCTCCCGGCTGAACACCTTAATCACGCCGTGGTGCATCGCGACGGCACTCCGGGTGATGGCCAACCCTAAGCCCGTGCCGCCGATCTCCCGGGAATGGGACTTGTCCACCCGGTAAAACCGCTCGAAAATCCGCTCCAGAGAATCCTCCGGGATCCCCATGCCGGAATCCGCCACCGTCACATAGAAATACTTGTGGTCGGCGTCCAGGGTTACGCGCACCCAGCCGTCCTCCACGTTATATTTGATTCCGTTTTCCACCAGATTCGAAATGGCGAGCGTAAATTTCACCTCGTCCACATCCGCCTCCACCGGCCGGAAGCTTTCCAAGATCAGATCGATATTCCGCTGATCGGCAATGGGACGCAGCCGCTTTAGAATGCTTTCCAAAAGCTCGTTGATATGCATATGCTCAATATTCAAGTCCGAGGCCTTCTTGTCCATCTTCACAAGCGTCAATAAATCGGTGATAATCTCGCTTTCCCGATCGATCTCCTCGGTAATATCCCGCATAAATTCCTGATACAGCTCTTCGGGCACATTTTCCTGGCCCACCAGGGAATCCGCCAGCACCTTCATGGAGGTCAGCGGCGTTTTCAGCTCGTGGGACACGTTGGAGACGAATTCCTGCCGGGAATCGTCCAGCACCTTCATCCGGTTCAGCACTTTATTGAAGGCATCCGTAATCAGCTCTGTTTCCGTATAATCGGTGACGGAGATCGCGTCTTTCTGGTAGCCGTCCGTCAGATCCTCGATGGATTTTGTCACCCGAGCCAGAGGCTTTACCAGATACCCGGACAGGACAAAGCCAAGCACCACCGACAGGGCGGCGACAATCCCCAAGATCAAAATTCCCTGCTGCTGCAAAAGCTGCACGCTGGTGAAAATTTCGTTGGTGGAAACGCTAAAAAGCATGACGCCTTCCAGCTTTCCCTCCTCCGGGTCCTGGATCGGCATCGTCAGCTCCAGATACCGGCTGTCCTTATGATATTCGCTTATATTCTCTCCCCGAAAGCACCGGATCGCGTCGGCGGACAGCATGGTTTTCCCCTCGTCTAACTGGTACGTATCACGCACCACCTTATAATCCTGATCAATCAGCAGCAGCCTTCCGCTGTAGACATTGGAAAGGGTTTCCAGACGGCTTGCAATGTCCTCGGAAACGGGATTTTCCAGATAATCTTCCACCGCGATCTTATTACAGACAATGTCGCAGTGATTTTTTACATTGCTGATCCGCAGAGATACCGCCCGGTCTTCGTAGGTATGTATAATCACCTTGGCGACGACGATGCAGGGCACAAAGCCCAGGATCACCAGGATCACCAGGATCCGGAAGCGAAGGCTTTTGAAAAAATTCGACGCTTCTTTTTTCTGTATATTCATGCCGTCCTTCCTTTGCTCCGGTAAAATTCGTAATTACGCCTGGAAATAATAGCCCACGCCCCACTTCGTGTGTACGTATTTCGGCTCGCTGGGATTGGCTTCGATCTTCTCCCGAAGGCGGCGGATATGTACGTCCACCGTGCGCACGTCGCCGGGATATTCGTAGCCCCAGATCAGGTTGAGCAGGTTTTCCCGGCTGTACACCTTATTGGGATTAAATACCAGTAATTCCAATACGTCGAATTCCTTCGCCGTCAGGTTGATTTCCTTGCCGGCGATAAAGACCCTGCGGCCCTCGCAGTCCAGACGCAGGCCGCCGGCTTCGATATTTTTCACTTTTTCCTCGTGGTCGCTGGCCGCCCGGCGCATGATTGCCTTAATCCGGGCCTTGACCTCCAAAATATTGAAAGGCTTCGTTATGTAGTCGTCCGCCCCGTATTCCAGTCCCAGGATCTTATCCATATCCTCGCCCTTGGCTGTGAGCATGATGATGGGCACGTTGGAAAATTCCCGGATCTGCTGGCAGACCTCCAAGCCGTCCACCTTAGGAAGCATCAGATCCAAAAGCACCATATCATACTTGTTGGCGTTCACCATCGCCAGAGCTTCTTCTCCGTCATAGGCGCAGTCCACCTGCATGCCGTCCTGCTCCAGGCTAAAGCGGATGCCCTTTACGATTAATTTTTCATCATCTACCACTAACACTCTTTTGCTCATGCTTGCTCCTCATCCTACGATACTGCAATTTCATCCTTTATCTTCTGATACGTGCCGTCGCCGACGCCGTCCACCTCCCGGATCTGTTCAATCTCCGAAAAGCCGCCGTTTTCCTCCCGATAGGCCACGATCGCAGCCGCCTTTGCGGGGCCGATGCCGCTTAGGGCCGTCAGCTCCTCGGCGCTGGCCGTATTAATATTGATCTTTCCCGCGGCGTTCTCCAAAGGATTTACAGGCGTTTCTGCTTCTGGCAGCGCTTCGTATTCCTTACGGCTGTACACATAGATCTGCTCCCCGTCCACAAGCTGCCGGGCCAGATTCACGCTTACAGGCTGCGCTTCTTCCGTCATGCCGCCGGCTTTTTCCACAATCTGGTATAGACGATCCCCGTCCGTCATTTCATAGACGCCCGGACGCCGTACCTCGCCGCAGATATCCACCCAGATCGGCGGCAGCTCCCCAGCTTCCTCCGCCTGGGCGGTTTCCTCTTCCGGTACTTCTTCTATTTCTTCTTGGGAAGGCAATTCCAAGGGCACTTCCTTGCGACAGCCCGCAAAAAGCCCGCCGCATACCATCGCCGCCAAAAGCAGCGTATACATCCATTTTTTCATTCTGTCATCTCCTTTACCGCAACGCAGATTTGCTATAAAGTTCCCGACAGTCGTACATAACTATTCTATATTTTATCCAATCGCCGCTCCGATTACAAGGGGCAAACCAAAAAAACTTTATAGACTATACACAAAGTAAATTTTCGCCATGGATGCCCGAGGGCTATGCCCTCGAATTGGAATTTCCCCCGCCAGTATTTAAAATTTATGGCATAGCCATGAGTTTTGCCAGAGTGGCGACTTTATTCCCACTTAAAGATCACAATGCCGGCGACGGCGATCAGCATCCCCAGCAGCTTCCGCCACTCAAAGGGCTGCTTTTCCATGCCAAAAAGCCCCCACAACTCAATGAACCAGGCCACAGCCAGCTGGGAAATAACAATCAGCATCGCCGCCCTGGCCGGGCCGAGAGCCGACATACTCTGAATCACCGTAACCGTAATAAACGCGCCGATCACGCCGCCCAGCAGCGTGTACTTACTCTCCACCTGCCACAGGGCGGCGATACTTTCCCGGCCGGTCAAAAACCATGCGACGACGCAAACCGCAAAGGCAGAAAGCTGCACCCAGCCTGTAGATACCCACAAACTGGTCTGCTTCGTTACCTCCGTATTAAATACTCCCTGAATACTCATCAGCGCGCCCGATAGCAGCGCAACGCATAATCCCCACATAATCCGCTCCTTTGGTCCTGTTTTTATTTACAATATCCCAAAAGCCGGATTTTTATGCATTCTCCTTTTTCAGCCGATTCCCAAAAGGCTTCCCAGAACAGAAGCCTTCCCGAATTCCTGCGCTTCCTGCGCTTCCTCCGGCACCTGGAGGCTGCCTTCATAATTGTATTCGTCAAAGACCATCGTCAAGGACAGAGAGGTGACCGATATGCCGCTTCCATCCGCCAACCCCTCGAGGCCGTCCGTACAGGCGATCGTAAGGGACGCCAGATTCCCGGACTTCTTATAAATCTGCAGCGTTACGTCGGCCGAAATCCCGGAAAGCTTGACTCCGTTGGTCAAGGCTTCCTGCCCGGTCAGCAGCGCCCCGCTTCGCGCCAGCAGCGATTCCAGGACTTTCCCTTCCAGCGTCCCGGTAACAACATACGCCTCCTCTCCGGCCACGTCCTGCGTTTCCTCTTCCAGAGAAAAGTCCTCCAGCGTCGTATAGATTTTCCAAATCTGAGCCGCATCCATAGACGATGCCTCCTCTCGGGCGGCTTCTTCCCGGAACCACTGCTTTCCTAGCTTTACATAAGCCGTCGCCTGTTCCTTTTCTCCGGTGATATACGCCTCCATATCTGTGGAAAAATTCAACAGGTTTGCGCGCGCGACGCCATCCATGTGGAAAAGCCCCTGAGTATACGCCGCTTCCCAATCCCCGGCAAAGCCCGCCTCCACATTCATGGAAAAGGCCCCCTGACCGGCCCGAAGCCCTACGTCCAAATCCATCGTCCCTTTCGCATTTTCAATCTTTTTGGCGTTTCTCGCCGCGTCCTTTAAAAGCTCCTGCGCCGTTACCCTTTTGCAGCCGCTAAGCAGCAAAAGAAGCAAAAGACACGCCGCCTGGATGTATATTCTTTTTTTTGACATGATCGATCTCCCTTATTTTCTTGCATCTAATTTCCCTGCTAGTAGTATACCAGAAAACGGCGGATACTTTGCCTTTTTTCAAAATTTTCTTTTCCCAAAAAAGAGCACACATAACGGACAGCCCCGCAGCGTATACTAGCGCATATATGCAGGAGGCGACGCGTATGAAAAAGAAAAACGAAGGCCACTATACGGTAGAACGAGAATTTCTAGGAAAGCTCTCCGCCGAAGAACTGCTTGGCCGGATCATCCAAGCACATACAACTTATAAAAAAGAAGAAACGCCCCCCTGTTCGTCCTATCAAAAGTTCGCCTCACAGCAAAAAGATTGAATAGTTATAGGAATCCGGCAAAACTTCCATTTTTTTGTTGACTTACGCGCAAAAATGTGCTAACGTAAACGTGCGAATAAGAAAAGAAAGAAGAGTATCCACTCTCACCGTAGCGCAAGAGGGCGACTATCGGTTCAATAAGGCGGACTCATACTGTACTAGAAACAGTGTGGGCTTTTATTGCGGTGTGGATCGAAAAATCTGCACTTTTTTATTTGCCAAAACAGGAATTTACTTTTTGAGGTATGGAGGTGCGAGGCCATTAGCAATTTAATGATTAACGAGCAGATCAGGGATAGAGAGGTTCGCCTGATCGGATCTGACGGTGCACAATTGGGAATCATGTCAGCCAGAGAGGCTATGTCCAAGGCGCAGGAAGCCGGACTGGATCTGGTAAAAATCGCTCCCACGGCAAAGCCGCCGGTGTGCAAGATCATCGATTATGGAAAATACCGTTATGAGCTGGCCAGAAAAGAAAAAGAAGCAAAGAAAAAACAAAAGACAATCGAAATTAAGGAAGTACGGCTTTCACCAAATATTGACAGCAACGACTTAAACACCAAAGTCAACGCGGCCCGTAAATTCCTGAGCAAGGGAAACAAAGTAAAAGTAACTCTCCGCTTCCGTGGACGGGAAATGGCCCATATGCACAGCAGCAAGCACGTTCTGGACGACTTCGCTCAGCAGCTCGCCGACGTGGGGGTCGTAGAAAAAGCGCCCAAGGTAGAAGGCCGGAGTATGACTATGTTTTTAACGGAAAAGCGATAACGATCTCTAAAGGCAATATTTTGCGAGGAGTTTTGGGACGTCTTTCCCCTAATTCCCGAGAAATACAAGTAACCATGAAGAATACCGCATGGCTGCAAAACGTTCAATATAGATATATTTCAGGCTGTAGACAAAGTAATTTTTAGCCATGGGTACTCAAGGGCCAAGCCCTTGAATTGGAATTGTCCGCAAGTACTTAAAATTTATAGCGCAGCCATAAATTTTACCAGAGCGGCAGCTTTGTCAACACTCTGAATATAGATATATTTGCAGACTTAGGATGATGAAGGAGGAATATTCAAATGCCAAAAATCAAAACTTGCAGAGCGGCAGCAAAACGCTTCAAAAAAACAGGCACAGGAAAATTAGTCAGAAATAAAGCTTACAAAAGCCATATCTTAACGAAAAAATCTCCGAAGAGAAAGAGAAACCTCAGGAAATCTATAGTAACGGATTCGACAAACGTAAAGAACATGAAAAAAGCATTACCCTATTTATAAAAAATAGCTTTGCGATAACGCACAAGGCTTTTGGATACTATAGTATGCAGAAAGGCTGCCGGTAGCGGGCTTTCTGTATGGAAGAACAGGAGGAATATCTAAAATGGCAAGAATTAAAGGCGGATTAAACGCCAAAAAAAGACATAACCGGGTATTAAAGCTGGCAAAAGGCTACAGAGGAGCCCGTTCTAAACAATATCGTATCGCAAAGCAGTCCGTTATGCGGGCGCTGGCCAGCTCTTATGCAGGGCGTAAGCAGAGAAAACGTCAATTCCGTCAGCTCTGGATCGCCCGTATCAACGCGGCAGCCAGATTAAACGGTTTATCCTACAGCCGTTTCATGTACGGCTTAAAGCAGGCCGGTATCGATATGAACCGGAAAATGCTGGCGGAAATGGCAGTCAGCGATGCGGAAGGCTTTGCCGCACTGGCAACAATCGCCAAGGAAAAACTGGCGTAAGAAGCCGCCGCTTTTGAATAAGAACAAAATTGCACAAGAAGAAATCCCGGTCCGGCCTCTGTTCATATGCAGAAGCCGGGCTTTTGCGTATTTCCCGCGAAAAGACGCATTGAAAAAAGAAGGCAGATATGCTATCTTAGTAAAGTAACGAAAACCCATACATGAAAATGAAAATCCGGCGCGCCACTTTTTTATTACACAAAAAGAACCTGTGGCAGGCGCCGGGCTGCATATGTAAGAAATCCTGGCAGCGGCGCTTTGACGCTCTGCCGGAAAGGGAGGCCGCACATCATGAAACTATCCGCGCTGGTAGAAGATTTGGAATATACATGCCCACAAGGCGCTTTAGACCTGGAAATCGCTGATTTCGTTTATGATTCCCGGAAAGTCACGGAAGGCTCCCTGTTCTTCTGTATCCGGGGCGCCGCCTTTGACGGCCATACTTTTGCTGCAGACGCCGCCGCAAAGGGCGCGAAGGCGTTGGTGGTGGAAGAAGTCGTACAGGTGCCTGATAACGTAACCGTTCTTGTGGTAAAGGACACGCGCTACGCTATGGCCTGCATGGCCGCCGCCTGGTTCGGCCATCCGGCCAGGGAATTAAAGACGATCGGCGTCACCGGCACCAAAGGGAAGACCACCACCACCTATATGGTAAAATCCATTCTGGAAAACGCCGGTTACCGGGTGGGCCTGATCGGAACCATCGAAGCAATCATTGGAGAGCAGAAGATTCCCGCCGCCAATACGACGCCGGAATCCTACCTGATCCAGAAATATTTTCGCCAGATGGCGGACGCAGGCTGCGACTGCGTAGTTATGGAAGTATCTTCTCAAGGCCTGATGCTGCACCGCACTGCAGGCTTTGTTTTTGACTTTGGAATCTTTACAAATATTGAGCCGGATCACATCGGCCCCAACGAGCACACCAGCTTTGCCCATTACCTCGCCTGCAAGGCCCTGCTGCTCTCCCAGTGCAAGGTAGGCATTGTCAATCGGGATGACGAACACTTTGCCGAAATCACTAAAAACAGTACCTGTCGTCTGGAAACCTTCGGCTTTTCCGAAAAGGCCGATCTGCGGGCCGCAAACGCCCGGCTAATCAGCCGTCCCGGCTATCTGGGCATCGCCTATGAACTTCAGGGGCTTTTGGACTTCCCGGTGGAGATCGACAGCCCCGGTACATTCAGTATCTACAATTCTCTAACCGCCATCGCCATCTGCCGCCATTTCCAGGTATCTCCCCGGAATATCCAGGAGGCCTTACAGGTCGCTAAGGTCAAAGGCCGCATCGAGATGGTCAAGGTGTCCGACGACTTTACCCTGATGATCGATTACGCTCACAACGCCATGGCCCTGGAAAGCCTCCTTAGCACCCTGCGGGAATATCGGCCCCATCGGCTGGTCTGCCTATTTGGCTGCGGCGGAAACCGTTCCCGGGACCGGCGTTTCGAAATGGGCGAGGTATCCGGCCGTCTGGCCGACCTGACCATCATTACCTCCGACAATCCCAGGAATGAGGATCCCCAGGCGATCATAGAGGATATCAAGACCGGCATCCAAAAGACCAACGGGAACTATGTGGAAATCATCGACCGGAAAGAAGCCATCGCCTATGCGATTCACCATGGAGAACCGGGCGACATCATTATCCTGGCCGGCAAAGGCCATGAGGATTACCAGGAAATCCGCGGAAAAAAATATCCGATGGACGAACGGATTCTGATCGCGGACATCCTGGCGGGAAAGTAACCACATGTACGCAAATATTATCGTAGACATTTCCCAGGAACGGCTGGACCGCCCTTACCAATATGCAGTTCCGGCGGACATGGAAGGAACGCTTTTGCCCGGCATGGTGGTACAAATTCCCTTCGGCCGGAGCAACCGGCAGATCGACGGTTACGTGATCGAGCTAACCGAAACGCCCGCCTATCCGCCCAACCAGCTAAAGACCATCCTTGGCGCAAAAACCGCCAAGGAAACTGTCGAAACTCAGCTGATCGCCCTGGCCGCCTGGATGCGGGAAAATTATGGCTCTACCATGTTGCAGGCCTTAAAAACCGTCCTTCCCGTCCGGGAAAAGATTCATGGGAAAAGCCGCCGCCTGATCTGCCGGAAGGTTTCCGTTCCGGAATGCGAAGAAATCATCGCCGCTCTTTCCCAAAAAAATCAAAAAGGGCGGCTGCGGCTGATGGAGGCGCTGCGAGACAACGCCGTTTTAGACTATACCCGGGCGGCCCAGGAACTGCACATCACCGCTTCGATCTGCCAGGCGGCCCTTGCCCGAGGCTGGATCGATATAAAAACGGAGGAAGCGCTGCGCAATCCCGTACCGACGGCTATGGAGCAAAAGCCGCTTCCACCCTTAAGCCCGGCACAGGCGGCAGCGGCCAAGGCCATTTTCGAGGAATGGGAAATGGATTCCCCAAGGCCCTGTCTTCTCTTTGGCGTCACCGGCAGTGGAAAGACGCGGGTCTACATGGAGCTGATCCAACAGACGCTCTTACAAGGGAAGCAGGCGATCGTACTCATTCCGGAAATCTCCCTGACTCACCAAATGGTCGGCCGTTTTCTGGAGGTTTTCGGCAGCCAGGTTTCCATTATCAATTCCCGCCTTTCCAAGGGGGAACGCTACGACCAGTTCCGACGGGCCAAATCCGGCGAAGTCCGCGTAATGATCGGTCCCCGCTCGGCGCTGTTCACACCGTTTTCACAGCTTGGCCTTATTATTATAGATGAAGAACATGAAAGCACGTATAAAAGCGAAGCTTCTCCCCGATACCATGCCCGGGAAACCGCCATCCATCGTGGAGAAACAGAAGGGGCGCACGTGGTGCTCGGCTCGGCCACGCCTTCCCTGGAATCCTATTCCCGGGCCGAGGCCGGCAGGTACCGGCTTGTAGAGCTTTCCTCCCGCTTCGGAGAAAAAAGCCTCCCTGCCGTAAAAATCATCGACCTTCGAGAAGAGCTGCGCGCCGGAAACCGCTCGATTCTCAGCCGTTCCCTGCAAAAGGCCATCGGCGCACGGCTGACGCAAAACGAACAGGTTATGCTCTTTTTAAACCGGCGGGGCTACGCGGGTTTCGTTTCCTGCCGCTCATGCGGCCATGTGATGAAATGTCCCCACTGCGAGGTGTCCTTATCCCAGCACCAGCATAACCGGCTCGTCTGCCATTACTGCGGTTACGAGCAGCCCTTAGCTGCAGAATGTCCCGTCTGCGGTTCCCCGCACATCGGCGGCTTCAGGGCGGGCACCCAGCAAATCCAGGAAATCGTGCAGAAGCATTTTCCAAAGGCCCGCATCCTGCGCATGGACGCGGATACTACCCGACAAAAGGAAAGCTACGGCAGAATCCTGGAAGCCTTTGCCCAAAGAGAAGGCGACATCCTCATCGGGACGCAGATGATCGTCAAGGGACACGACTTCCCCCAGGTGACGCTGGTCGGCGTGCTGGCGGCGGATCTCTCTTTAAACGCCGCCGATTACCAGAGCGCAGAGCGGACCTTTCAGCTTCTAACCCAGGCCGTCGGCCGTTCCGGACGGGGCGAAAAAAAAGGCGAGGCGCTGATTCAGACCTATCAGCCGGCCCATTACAGCATCCTCGCCGCGGCCCGGCAGGATTATGAAAGCTTTTACCGACAGGAAATCGCTTTTCGCAAGCTTCTTTCCTATCCCCCGGCTTCCCATCTGCTGGCGATACTGGCTGCTGGACGGGAAGAAGATCATCTGGCCACAGCCATGGCTTACATCCAAAAATTCATTCTCCGGCTGCGACACGCGGGGGAGCTTGCGCTGATCGGCCCCAGCGACCAGCAGATTCGCAAAATCAACGATATTTATCGGAAGGTACTTTATATCAAACAAAAAGATTACGCAATATTGGTTTATATCAAAGATAAACTGGAAGAATATATAGAAATAAACACCGGTTTTCGAAAGATCCAGATTCAATTTGACTTTTATTAGAGGTGGAGGAAAAATATATGGCGTTAAGGAATATACGACTGGAAGGAGACGCGGTACTGTCGAAAAAGTGCCGGCCGGTAACAGAAATGACCCCCAAAATCCGAGAGTTGATCGATGATATGTTCGATACTATGTACGAAGCTTCCGGCGTAGGGCTGGCGGCTCCCCAGGTAGGCATTCTGAAACAGATCGTAGTCATCGACGTGGAGGAGGACATGCCCTATGTGCTGATCAATCCCCGCATTGTAGAGACCTCCGGTTCCCAGACCGGCGACGAGGGCTGCTTAAGCGTGCCGGGCATGGCCGGAGAGGTAACGCGCCCCAATTATGTAAAGGTCGTTGCTCAGAATGAAGATATGGAGGAATTCGAATTGGAGGGCACGGAGCTTCTAGCCCGGGCCATCTGCCATGAATGCGATCATCTGGTCGGGCGGATGTATACCGAGCTTGTAACCGGCGGTCTGCATCCGGTGGAAACCGAAGAAGAGGAATAAGCCAATGAAAATTGTATTTATGGGCACGCCGGACTTTTCTGTGCCGACCTTGCAGACGCTTGTAAAAGCCGGGCACCAGATTATCGGCGTCGTTACGCAGCCGGATAAGCCAAAAGGACGGGGACGGGCTATGGCCTTTTCTCCTGTAAAAGAAGAAGCCTTGCGCCTGGGACTTCCCATTTATCAGCCGGAAAAGGTGCGCACGCCAGACTTTCTGGATACTTTGCGCGCGCTTGCTCCGGAAATGCTCGTGGTCGTGGCCTTTGGCCAGCTACTTCCTGAAGAAATCCTTACGCTGCCCCCCTACGGCTGCATCAACGTCCACGCGTCCCTGCTGCCGAAATACCGGGGCGCCGCGCCGATTCAGCGAGCCGTCCTGGATGGGGAAGACGTCTCCGGCGTGACGATCATGCGTATGGATAAAGGCCTGGATACCGGGGAGATCATCGCTCAAAAGGTGATCCCCTTATCCCCTGCCGAAACAAGCGGCAGCCTTTTTGACAAATTAAGCCTGGCGGGCGCGGCCCTGCTGGCCCAAACTCTGCCCGCTATCGCCGACGGCAGCGCCGTCTACAAAAAACAGCCCCAAAACAGTCCCACGCCCTATGCCGCCACCCTTTCAAAAAAAGAGGGCTGCATTTCCTGGGACTGGGACTGCCAGCGGATCGAACGCCTGGTGCGGGGCATGAACCCCTGGCCCTGCGCGTATACCTATCTCAATGGAAAATCCCTGAAAGTCTGGGAGGCGCGGGCCGTTACCGAACCCCTGCCCTTCGACAAAAAAAGCACCGTCCCGGGAAACGTGCTGGGCTGGGATAAAAAAGGCCTGTACGTCCAGTGCCAGCCGGGCGCTCTTTGCATCACCCAGCTGCAGCTGGAGGGAAAGAAGCAGATGGATGCCGCCGCTTTCCTGCGTGGCTATGCGCTGGACGCCGGCGTCGTATTATCCCAAGAACGATAGACATTTTCCAGAACGCGTTCCCACAGGGGCTCCCGCAAAAAATCCCTGGAAGTGCGCGACGAAAGGAGGAGACATATGTTCCGATACAGCAGGTTTTACTATGGATTTGACAGCACTATACTTTTATTGATCGTAGGAATGCTTTTATCTTTGGCGGCATCGGCAAAACTAAAATCCGTCTTTGCCACATACAGCAAAATCCGCAGCCGTTCTGGATTGACCGGCGCGCAGACCGCCCAGCGGATCTTGCAGGCCGCCGGCATCCGCGACGTGGAGGTGGTGCCCATCCAGGGACAGCTCACCGACCATTACGATCCCCGCACCCGCAAGGTATGCCTTTCTCAGTCCAGCTACCAGCAGACCTCGCTGGCGGCGGTGGGCGTAGCGGCCCATGAATGCGGTCATGCCATCCAGCACCACGTCGGCTATGCGCCGCTGAATCTGCGCAGCGCCATCGTGCCCATAGCCAATATCGGCTCCAGCCTTTCCTGGCCGATCTTTGTGGCCGGCCTGCTGTTTTCCATGCAGCCGCTTCTAACAGCAGGAATTTTCCTGTTTTCGGCGGCGGTCATCTTCCAGCTCGTCACGCTCCCGGTGGAATACAACGCTTCCTCCCGTGCTCTCGTTATGCTAGAGGATACCGGCGTACTGGCGGCGGAAGAGACCCGTGGAGCGAAAAAGGTGCTTAGCGCCGCCGCCCTTACCTATGTGGCGGCTTTGGCTTCTTCTATTTTGCAGTTACTGCGTCTTATCGTTTTAGCGGGAGGGCGAAATCGTGATTAGCGGAGTCAATACCAGAGAAGTTGTACTGGCCATCCTTTTACAAATCCAGGAAGAAGACGTGCCCTGCCATCTGGCGATCCGAAACGCCCTGAGCAAGTACCAATTCCTGCCCAAAAAGGAGCGGGCCTTTATCTCCCGGATCTGTCAGGGCACACTGGAATACCGAATCCAGATTGATTATATTATCGATTACTTTTCTAAGGTCAAGATCAATAAAATGAAAGCGCCTATCCGGGAAATTCTGCGTAGCTCCGTCTACCAGTTGAAATATATGGACGGGGTTCCGGAAGCCGCCGTCTGCAACGAGGCCGTAAAGCTAACGCAGAAGAAGGGCTTTTACAATCTCAAGCCCTTTGTCAACGGCGTGCTGCGCACCATCGTCCGCCACCAGGACGAGGTGGAATTCCCCAAAAGAGAGGACGACGAGCTAGAGTACTTAAGCGTCGCCTACTCGATGCCCCGCCGCTTTGTGGAACGCTGGGCTGCCGCCTACGGAATCCCGGCTACAGAAAAAATTTTGCAGGATTTCCTTGCGGAAAAGCCTACGACTGTACGCTGCCGCCAATTCCTCACTCCGCAAAAATACACGCTGCAAAGCCTCATAGACCAGGGCGTGGAAGTGCAGCCGGCGCCATATCTGGACTATGCCTTTTACATTTCCGGCTACGATCACCTGCTGACGCTGGACGCCTTCCGGGACGGGCGAATTCAGGTACAGGACGTCAGCTCCATGCTGGTGGCGGAAATCGCAGATCCCCAAAGAGGCGATTACATCATCGACCTGTGCGCCGCTCCCGGCGGGAAAAGCCTACATATGGCGGATAAGATGGCCGGCTACGGCACCGTGGACGCCAGGGATCTCACCGAATATAAAACCGACCTGATCCAGGAGAACATGCAGCGGGCCGGCGCCATCAACATGCAGGTCAAGTGCCAGGACGCCACGGTCTTCGACGAGACTTCCGAAAATCTAGCCCAGATTGTCTTGGCCGACGTACCCTGCTCCGGCCTTGGCGTTATCGGGAAAAAACCAGATATCAAATACCGGATGAACAAAAAAAAGCAGGAAGAGCTGGTGCTCTTACAGCGGATTATCCTAGATAAGGCGGCGCGGTACGTGCGCCCAGGCGGAACCTTACTTTACTCTACCTGTACGATTGCTCAGGAAGAAAACGAAGAAAATGTGGCGTGGTTTCTGGAACATTATCCTTACGAGCCGATCAGCCTAGATCCCTATCTTCCCGAAGAGCTGCGCGGCGAAACGACGAAGAAAGGCTATCTGCAGCTTCTGCCGGGCGTGCATCCCTGCGACGGCTTCTTTATTGCAAAATTCCGAAAGAAACAGGAGGAAGACATTGACGGAACAACAGGAGGGCATTCAGTCCAAAACCCTTGAGGAATTACAGACGCTCTTTACTACACTAGGGGAAAAGCCCTTCCGCGCCAAGCAGCTATACCAGTGGCTGCACCAGCGGCTAGCCAGGGACTACGACAGCATGACAAACCTGCCCGCCGCCCTGCGCGCACGCTTGGCTAGGGACTATCCTCTAACCATCCTTTCGCCGGCGCATACCCAGGTCTCCAGGATCGACGGAACGACAAAATACCTGTTTGTTCTGCCGGATGGAAATATGATCGAGAGCGTGCTGATGAAATATAAACATGGCAATTCCGTATGTATTTCCTCCCAAGCAGGCTGTCGGATGGGCTGCACCTTCTGTGCTTCCGCCATCGGCGGCCTCTCTAGGAGCTTAACGCCTGCGGAAATGCTGGAGCAGATCTACCAGATTCAGCTCCTTAGCGGCGAGCGGGTGCACAACGTAGTCGTTATGGGCACCGGCGAACCCTTGGATAATTACGAAAATCTGCTGCGCTTTTTGCAGATTCTCACCGGAACAGAAGGCCTAAACATCAGCCAGCGCAATATCACCGTTTCCACTTGCGGCCTGGCGCCCCAGATCCGCGCGCTGGCAAAAGAAAAGCTGCAGATCACCCTGGCCCTTTCCCTGCACGCACCCAATCAGGAAAAGCGGGAAAAACTAATGCCCGTCGCCCGGAAATATCCTCTTTTTGAAGTGCTGGACGCCTGCCGTTACTACTTCGAGCATACCGGCCGGCGCCTGACCTTTGAATACAGCCTGGCCGCCGGCATCAACGATTCCGACGAAGACGCACGGCAGCTAGCAACGCTGCTCCTGCCTATGCACGGCCACGTAAATCTGATCATGATCAACCCGGTACGGGAGCGGCGTTTCGTGCGGCCTACTAGGGAAGCGGCGCAGAATTTCAAAATAAAACTTGAAAAATACGGAATTAATGTTACTATTAGAAGAGAAATGGGAAGCGATATAGACGGCGCCTGCGGCCAGTTGCGAAAGCGGTTTGCAGGCGGGCAGAAAGAGAGAACCAGATGATGAAAGCGTATTCGCTCACTGACATAGGGCGGCGGCGGAAGGTCAATCAGGACTATGCGTTCGTGTCAGAAAACCCTGTGGGACATCTGCCGAATCTTTTTATTATTGCCGACGGTATGGGCGGCCACAACGCGGGAGATTTTGCCTCCTCCTTTGCGGTACAGACCATTGTCGCAACGATCGATGAGGACGCAGATTATAACCCGATCAAGATCATGCGCCACGCTATCGAAACGGCGAACGCACGGCTGCTTACAGAGGCGGCTAAGGCGCCGCAGATGGCCGGCATGGGCACCACTGTAGTCGCCGCTACCATTACAGGAAAATATATATACGTAGCAAACGTAGGGGACAGCCGGTTGTATATCATGCAAAACGATGAATTCCGGCAAGTAACCCGCGACCATTCCCTGGTGCAGGAAATGGTCCGCCTGGGGGAATTGACCCCGGAAGAAGCCCGGAACCACCCGGACAAGAATATCATTACCAGAGCCCTGGGAGCCAGAGAAAATGTAAACGTCGACTTCTTCGACCTAACGGCCGAAGGCGACGTCCAAATCCTTCTATGCTCCGACGGCTTAAGCAACATGCTCACAGACGAGGAAATACAGGAAATCTTAAAAGAACCGGCAGAGGTCCCGGACAAAGTGCGGACGCTGGTCATTCGCGCCAATGAAAACGGCGGAAAAGATAATATCGCAGTAATACTGATAGAGTCATTTACGGACGAGGTGTAAGAATGTTAAAAGCGGGAATGTTTATCGGCGAACGCTACGAGATCGTCGAAAAAGTGGGAAGCGGCGGCATGGCCGACGTATTCAAGGCAAAGGATCATAAGCTGAATCGCTTTGTGGCCGTCAAGGTAATGAAACAGGAATTCCGGGAGGATACCACCTTCATTCGGAAATTTCGCTCCGAGGCTCAAGCCGCGGCGGGATTGACCCATCCAAATATCGTCAATATCTTCGACGTAGGCGAAAGCGAAGGCATTAATTATATTGTCATGGAACTCATCGAGGGCATTACCCTCAAAGAATATATTTCCAGGAAAGGATGCTTAAGCATCAAGGAAGCCACCAGTATCGCGATCCAGGTCTCCATGGGACTGGAAGCGGCCCATAGCCACGGGATCGTACACCGGGACGTCAAGCCCCAAAATATCATTATTTCCACCGACGGAAAGGTTAAGGTGACAGATTTTGGTATCGCCCGGGCCGCGTCGTCCAATACCATCAGCTCCAACGCCATGGGCTCCGTGCACTACAGCTCCCCAGAGCAGGTGCGGGGCGGCTACAGCGACGAAAAGAGCGACATCTATTCTCTGGGTATCACCCTGTACGAAATGGTTACCGGCCGGGTGCCCTTCGACGGGGAAACCACTGTAGCCATCGCCATCAAGCATTTGCAGGAGGAGCTGATTCCTCCCAGCACCTTTACCCCGAATCTGCCCTTTAGCCTAGAGAAAATCATCGAAAAATGTACCCAGAAAAGCGTGGACCGACGGTACAGTAATATGGAGGACGTGATCGCGGATCTGAAGCATTCCCTGATCGATCCCCAGGGGGATTTCGTAAAGCTGGCCTCCTTAAATACCCATGCCCAAACCGTCGTCGTTTCCGAATCAGAAAGAAACGCCATTAAAAACGCCAACGGCGCCGGCAGTCTTTCCTCCGGGGAAAGCCGTATCAGCCGGGTAGAAGAAGAGATTAACGACGATACAGACTATGAAGAAGAATATGAACGACACGGAGGCTTAAGCCGCGGGCTGGAAAAAGCCATGACGATCGGCGCGATTCTCGTGGGCATTATCATTATCATCGTCCTGATCATTGTGATTGGCAATAAATCCGGCTTCTTCGCCACGCTGATGGGCCGGGGCGACAATACCCAACAAGAGGAAACTCTCCCTGAAGAAGATGCGGATGCGGACGACGAAAACCTGGTAGAGGTACCGGATCTTACCGGTCAGAGCGAGGATACGGCCCAGGAAATGGTCACAACCGTCGGCCTAGGCATGAGCTATCAGGATGAAGAAGTTTCCGACCTGGAAAAGGGTCTGATCAGCTCCCAGGATCCGGCTCCCGGCAGCCAGGTGCCCATGTACTCCACCATCAAATACTGGCGTAGCAGCGGCAGCCCTTCCCTGAACATTCCGGACGTCATTGGCCGAACCCAGGGCGACGCCCAGCAGACGCTGGAGGATATGGGGCTTGTAGTTTCCGTCACACAGGCCTACGATGAAGATTATGAATATGAGATCGGCCAGGTCATGGCCGTCAACCCGGCGGTGGGCAGCACAGTAAACGCCGGCTCCACCGTAACCTTGACCGTCAGCATGGGCGAGGAAGGCTATGACGCCGTGGTGCCCTATGTGATAGGCATGACGGAAAATGAAGCGAAAAACGCACTGGCCGGCGCGGCCCTAATGGCCATCGTGCAGTCCCAGGTAGATGAAACGACGGAGCCGGGCAGAGTCCTTTCCCAGAGTCTAGAAGCAGACACTACCGTAGAAAAGGGAACTACCATCACAATCACCGTAAGCGCCAGCGCCTCCACCCCGACACCCTCCGCCGCGCCTTCCACAACCGGCGCGATTGACGCCACCGGCACCTGGAAATGTACTCAGAAGCTGGATACGCCCATCGGCTATAGCGGCGGCGTCGTACGAATGGAACTGGTGCAGATGGTCAACGGTTCGCCAAAAGTAACCACGATCATCGACGGCAAGGAAGTAGAATTTCCCTATCAGCTCAATATTACCGGCGAACCGGGCCTTACGGAAGGAACGCTCTATCTGTCTGAACTGATCGGCAGCGACTATATCGAGCTGGGCCATTACCCGCTGACCTTTGCAAAGGCCAATTAACTATGCGCGGAAGGATCATTAAAGGCGTCGCAGGATTTTATTACGTGGCCGTACCAAAAGAGGGCGTCTTTGAATGCAAGGCGAAAGGAATCTTCCGTAAAGAAGGCGTAAAGCCTCTGGTGGGCGATTTCGTGGAAATGGCTCTTCTGGACGCTCAGGAAAAGACCGGTAATCTAACGGGGATCCTTCCCCGGAAAAACGCCCCCCTCCGACCGGCCGTAGCGAATATCGACCAGGCGGCGGTGATCTTTGCCGCCGCCGATCCCAAGCCAAACTATCTGCTGCTGGACAAATTTCTGGCCATGCTGGAGCGTTGCCGGATTCCGGCGCTGCTCTGTCTCAATAAAGTCGATCTGGCTGCCAGGGAGGATATTGTCTTTTTCCAGGAGACCTACGCGCAGTGTGGCTATCCGTTGGTACTGGCCAGCGCTGCCAGAGGCGACGGTATTTGTGAGCTGCAGCGCTTTTTCCATGGAAAAACCACCGCCGTCGCCGGGCCTTCCGGCGTAGGCAAATCTTCCCTGACGAATCTGCTGCAACAGGAAATCCACATGGAAACCGGGGAAATCAGCCGTAAGCTGGGCCGGGGGAAACATACTACTCGCCATGCGCAGCTCATTTTCCTGGAAGACGATACCTGGCTGGCGGATACGCCAGGCTTTAGCTCCTTGTACCTGCAGGATATAGAAACCGAAGAACTGAAAACCTGCTTCCGGGAGTTTGCTCCCTATGAGGCCGATTGCCGGTTTACCGGCTGCATGCACATCCACGAACCGGGTTGCGCCGTTACCGCGGCATTGGAAAAAGGAAATATCAGCCCGCAACGGTACAAAAATTATCTGGAACTTTACCAACAGCTAAAAGAAAAGAGGAGATATTAGATCTATGGACGATCGATTGTGCCCTTCGATACTGTCGGCGGATTTTAACCGCTTAGGAGAGCAGCTACAGATTCTGGAACAGGAAGGTATACAATGGGTGCACATTGATGTGATGGACGGAGAATTCGTCCCCAGCATATCCTTTGGAATGCCGCTTATCCAATCCATCCGCCGGGAATCCCGCTTATTTTTCGACGTGCATTTAATGATTATGGAACCGGAGCGGTATATTCAGGACTTTGTAGCATGCGGCGCCGATTCCATCACCGTCCATGCAGAAGCCTGCGAGGATCTGGAACGCACGGTACAGCGTATCCGAGACGCCGGCGTAAAGGTCGGCGTCTCCATCAAGCCCGCCACGCCGGTTAGCGACATCAGCTATCTTTTGGAGGATGTGGATCTAGTATTGGTGATGACGGTCAATCCGGGCTTTGGCGGTCAGAAATATATACATGAATGCACGGAAAAGATCCGGGAATTGAAAGAACTGATTCGACAGGAGATCGGAAGAGCGTCGTGTAGGGAAAGAGTGTAACAGGTGGTGTAGAT
>CAOJIB010000001.1 GCA_948436455.1 uncultured Blautia sp. | reverse complement strand
TTTCGCTTTAGTATTTGCGAATGGACTGGAGCCGGCTTCCGGGCCGGGGCTGACCTTTGTGACAATGCCGAATGTTTTTAATGTCATACCGTTCGGCTCGCTTATCGGTACGATTTTTTATATTGGCTTTTATATGGCGGCGTTTACTTCCTCCATCGGCGTGGTGGAGGCGCTGGTTGCCGTATATATGGAGCATTTCCATGTTTCAAGAAGAAAAGGCTTGGTAATGGCCCTGACGCCCTGTGTGGTGATTTCGGCGGCGACGATCGCAGTGCCAGATCTTGCGCTTTTCAACCTACTGGATAGTATCGAGAATAATTATATTCTGGTGTTAGGCGGGCTTGTGATTTCTATTTTTTGTGGCTGGATATGGAAAATTGAGAATTGCATGGATGCTGCAAATATCCATCATCCGCTTATTCGTAAGTGGATGACGGTTTCCGTGAAATATCTTGCGCCGGTTGTCATTGCGATTATTTTTATTAGTCAGTATTTTTGATACTTGTATGTTATTAGGTTTTCCATTGTATTTTTAAAAAACATCACCATTTATTCTCCATATAATTTATATGATTTGCTCCGTTTTTTATGCCATGGGACTGATATTGGCAAAAGTGTCATGTAGAGTGCTTTGCAAGAAACTAGATGGTAAACGGATTAGGTTCTAAATGTTTCGGGAATTCCATAGGATTTTTAAAATAAAATGCGAGGCGTATTTGGGGGAAAGAGCATGAATTATCTATGGGGCGGAATGCTTTTGATCGGGATTATTTATGGCGTGGCGACGGGAAATGTGCAGGCCATTACGGAAGCGGCGTTAGATTCTTCCAAGGAGGCGGTGACCCTGGCGATTTCGATTGCCGGGGTTACGGCGTTTTGGACGGGGATTTTGCAGGTGGCAAAGAGAGGTGGGATCGTTGAAAAGCTTTCGCTAAAGATGGGGCCTTTGATACGGTTTTTGTTTCCACGCTTACCGGAGGCGCATCCGGTGAAGGAATATATTGCAATGAATATGATTGCGAATCTTTTAGGCCTTGGTTCTGCGGCGACTCCTGTGGGATTGAAAGCTATGGAGGAAATGGAAAGGCTGGAAGATGGGCGAAGGAGCAAAGAAGACGGGATTTCTGTGCCGAAGGGAACGGCAAGCAACGAAATGTGTACGTTCCTGATCCTGAATATTTCATCTTTGCAATTGATTCCAATGAATATGATCGCCTACAGGAGCCAATACGGCAGCGTGGCCCCGGCGGCAATCGTAGGACCGGGGATTGTGGCGACGGCGGTGAGTACGGTAGTGGCGATTGTTTTTTGTAAAATTATGGATCGAAAGGGCAGAGCGTGAAGCTTTTTAGCGGCTCTGCCCCGAAGGCCGTTTTTTATCCTGCGCCCAGAGTCTGTGCCAACAGCCGGTTTATCGCTTCCCGGTAGGGAAGCGGATGATAGAAATAGAATCCCTGAATAATGTCGCAGCCCATTTCCTGGAGGAGCTGTACCTGTCGCAGGCTTTCAGCGCCTTCAGCTAGAATGGTGATCCCAAGGGTATGTCCCGTCTCTACAATGACGTCGATTACGAGGTTTCCCGCGTCGGTGTCTAAAAGGTCGATCAGCCTTTTGTCTAATTCCAGAATATCTAAGGGGCATTTCTGAATATCCACAAGAAACGTGATTCCTTCGCCAAAATCATCCAGTGCAATTCGGGCGCCGATGGATTTTATTTTTTGGATATTGTTTTCGACGATCGTTGGATTTTTATCAAGCGCTTTTTCTGTAATTTGGAAAACCAGATGCTTTCTTGTAAATTCGTAAGACTCTAGGATTTCTTGGCATTTATCTGCGAAGTCTACTTTGGATAGAGTTTTACTAGAAAAATTACAGGATATAAAAAAGTTATCAATGCGTATCTGATGGATTTGTTCCAAAAACTTGCAGGCTTGTCGGAGCAGATCGTAGTCTAGTTGGCTGATTAGATCTGCCTTTTCCATAAGCGGAATAAAACTACCCGGGAAGAGAAGCCCTCTTTGGGGATGTTTCCACCTGGCCAAGGCTTCGCCACCGACGATTCGCTTGGTTTTGGCATTTACATAAAATTGGATATAGAGCTGGAACTCTTTTTCTGCTAATCCCCGTTTTATATCTGCCAGCAATTTTTTTTCTTCTTCGTATGCATAGTCCATAGCTTTCCTCAACTCTCATTTATGCAACAACGATATTTCCTATACAGATATGAGACTATTATAACAAATAATCAAAAACTTTTGGAAAATAAGGCATAGATCGCAGTTTTTGAGGTACAGTTTGTATAAGCATGGAAGATCCTGGAAATTTCTCTTTGTTTAGAGAGGCTCCGTGGTATTTATAATGATTCTACTGATAAATTTTCCGTTTTTATTTTCAAAGTCTACATTGCTTCCATATTTTTCCACGCTTTTTTGGATACTGGATATGCCGATTCCTTCCCGACCAAGGGCTTTTGGAAGGCCGTTTTTAAAAAGGATTGTATCTTTGCAGGTATTTTCTACGAGGATAGAAAGCTTTCCGGCCTTGCTTTGGATTTTTACGCGGATTTCCATAGGCTCCTTGTCTGATTCCAGACAGCCGTGGAGGGCATTTTCCAGCAGATTGGCCAGAAGAGCTACCAGATCCACGGCGTGTATGCCGATATTTTCACCGGTGTTTACTGAAAAATTGGTATGAATATTTTCTTCTTCCGCCAGGTTTTTGTATACGATTAATATATTATTGATTGCGGAATTGGCGCAGAGCCGTGGCCGGCTTGTTTTTTCAATTTCTACGCTGTATTCTCCAAGATAGGCCAGAATCTCTGAAATTTCCCCTTTTTTGGCGTGTTCGGCGATATTTAGCAGATGGTGCCGGAGATCATGGCGAAGACGGCGGGATTCTTCTTCTGTTTCTTCCATAATTTCCAGTTTTTTCAGGAGGATCTTCTGGTGTTGTTCGAGCTGGCTGTTTAAAACTGCTTCCCGCATGTAGTATACGGTACGGAAGATTACGTTGTAGCCGGTGCCTATGGTGGCCATCAGAAGAAGGAAAGAAAAAATATTTACATGATGGAAGGAATCTTCCTGTGCAAGTACAGTTACGTAACTCATATTGACGGTGTACAGAACGGATAAAAGGCACATGGGCCGCCAGCCGGTAATTACATCGTCCCGGATAGCGTCGAATTTGTTGCGAAGTGTGGATTTGTAGAGAAAAAGCATTATTCCATGCAGAAATGTGCGAATATAATGTGCGGCAAGCGGGTCTCCATTACATAGCCAATTGGCCAGCAGGCCGGAGCAAAATATGAGGATGAGGAATATTTGCACATAGGTCATGACCAAGAACGTTGTCTTGAAAAAATTGTCGGCGGATATAAAGAAAACTTCTATAAGAAACAATAGAAATGTTGCGATAAACGCTTTATATAACCAGGTTTTTTCCTGTGCAAACCAGTAAAAATTCAGCGCTATACCCGTCTGTAAAAGTGTGATGCTCGTGCAGAACAGCCAGGTCTTTTTCCGGGTGAGCCTGGAATGGAACAGCAGTAATACAGCCGCCTCATGGAGCAGATATAGCAAACAGATCAATAAGAGATTCATGGTGATTCCTCTTTATATCATTCTTCGCAATAATACGCAAAATATTGTTTCCGCAGAGGCTGGTAGGCGCCTCTGGGAAGAAAAATATTTTTTCCAATATCCAGAAAGATTTTCTGGCCGTTTAAGCTGTTAATATGTTCTAGATTGACGATATAGGAGACGCCGACCTTGACAAATTCCTTCCTTTCGGCGATCATCTTGTAGATTTCCGTCATAGTCATATGCAGAAGAATGCAAGTGCCGTCGGCAAGATACATACGCTGGTTTTTCCCCTGGGCTTCACAGAATACGATGTCTTTTATGGATATTTTGCAGTTTTTGCCGTCGATGCGGAGCAGCACGTAGTTCTGCTGCTTTTTTTCCAGATTTTCGAAAAGTCTGTCCAGTACGGAAAATAGCACGTCTTTTTCTACGGGCTTTACCAGGTATTGATCGGCATTTACGCCGAAGGCTTCCAGGGCATGTTCTTTGGACAGAGTGAGGAAAACAAGCCGACAGTCGTTTCCCATCTGCCGCAGTTCTCTGGCCGCGTCGATTCCTGATTCCTGCGGCATATAAATATCCAGAAACAAAAGGTTCGGCAGGTATTCGCCTCTTTGGATCAGAGATAGCAATTCTTTTACGTTTTCAAAGCGGTTAATCTGGAGTGCGGGATTCTGATGCGTTTCCTGCCAGCTCTTTAGATAGTCCTCAGTTTTATCTAATTCTTTGCTGTCGTCGTCGCAGATTGCGATCTGGTACATAGCTGTCGTCTCCTATTATTGATATAAGTAAGAAAAGTGTAGCATATTTTGAAAGAAAAATCACTAATTAATTTTTGGTTTTGAAATAATCAGGAAATATGAGGAAGTGATTGGAAATGTTTGATTGTTTCTAACGAAAAGCTGTGGAAACGTGCGCGCAGAGATAACAGAATGGAGCTTGCAGGAAATTCTCGGACTGCAAAGAGGTGGAGAATTCCCTGCAATGAAAAAATCAGAATTTTTTGGTATAGTCGACGATCTTAACCGGGACATTTTGCTGGCCCATTCCGTCCAGAAATTCGCCGCTTACGTCTTCATCGGTGATAAATAGATCCAGATCGCTGATTTCTGCAAAACGGACGAAGGAGACGTTGTCCGCTTTCGTGCTGTCTGCCAGTAGGATAGTTTTACCGGAATTTTTCATCATGCTTCGCTTTAGGCGGCTGGCTTCAATGTCCGGAGTGCTGACGCCCTTTTCCAGGCTGATGCCGTTTGCCGAAAGGAAGAAGGTGTCGATATTGAGCTTTTCCAATGTGGCCAGCGCCATTTCGCCGACGGTGTAGTTGAATTTTTTGCGAACCATTCCGCCGGCTACGATCACGCGGTTTTCTGAATTATTTTCCAGGTAATCGGCAATGCCGATATCGTATGTAACGACGATTAGATTTTGGAAACGGCCCAGCAGCTTTGCCAGCTCGTAGGTGGTGGTTCCGGAATCCAGGCCGATGGAATCGCCTTCCCGTATGTGTTCCAACGCCGCTTCCGCAATGGCTTGCTTGGCGTCCACGCGGCAGACGCTTTTTTCGAAATTTTTCTGTTCGTAGCTTACGTTTTTGTTGGAAATCGCGCCGCCATGGGTACGCTTTAACAGGCCCTTTTGGGCCAGGACGCGCAGATCGTTCCGGATAGTGGCGGAGGATACGGAAAATTTTTCACATAGCTCGGCTACGGTAGCTTTGGCGTTACGGTTTACATAATTTATAATTAGCTTTTTTCGCTCTTCTTCAAAAAATTTCTGTTCTGTATTTTCACTCACAGGCGCTTTCCTATCCCTTTCAAGCATATAATTCCAAAAAACATACGCTGTAGGATGTTTGAAAGAAATGCGTATGTTTTTTTGATTATATCATGCGGATTTTCCTTTTGTAAAGTGCCGGAAGTTTTCTTTTTCAGAGTGCTGCTGCCGTTTCGTAAGAAATTTCATGCGAGATTTGCATGAAAAATCAGAGGATGCGCAGATGTTATATGACGTTTTTGGCAGTCCCTTATTCTGCGCCCCGAAAACTACCAAGCTCGGTAAGACGGTGGAAGATCTGTCGGTTTGCCTGGTAAAGCTCTCGGAATATCTGAAAATATTCCCGGTAGATCTTTACGTTTTCCTGAATAGGCGTATAGATTTTATCGTCCAGCCGAAGCAGTTGGCCGCTGGCTTCCTGATAGCTGCTATAGATACCCGCGCCGACGCCGGCGGTGATCGAGGCGCCTAGGCAGGCCTGCTCGGTCGTGATGCTCTTATAGATTTCCTGTTCCAGGATATCCGCCTGTATCTGGAGCCAGACGGGACTATTGGCGCCGCCGCCGGAGGCAATGACCTGATTACAGGAAATACCCAGTCCAAGCAGGACTTCCATGCAGTCCTTCAGTGAAAAGGTTACGCCCTCCATAACGCTTCTAGCCATGTGGAATTGGTCGTGCTTAAGGGTCAGTCCGCAGAACATGCCTCGGGCGTTCGGATCTTGATGCGGCGTACGTTCGCCGACCAGATAGGGCAGAAAGAGAAGCCCTTCACTGCCGGCTGGACGAAGAGCCGTTTCTTTATTTAATTTCTGGTAATCTCCTAGATGGATGATCTGTTGGTCGTACCACTTTAGTGAAGAGCCGCTGCAGAGACAGGCGCCCATGATATACCAGTATCCATCCATTACATGGGCGAAGGTATTGCTTTGGAGATCCGGGTCGTACAACGGCTTTGTAATACTGGTGGAAATCGCGCCGCCGGTGCCGATATTACAGGCGAAAACACCTTCGCGAATAATGCCGTTTCCGATGCCCTGCATACACTGGTCTGCGCCGCCGTTTACGACCTGCGTCCGGGTGGAAAGACCGGTTTCTTCAGAAGCCTTCTGGGTGATATTTCCTACGACATGTGCGGAAGGCATACAGGCGGGGAATAGCTCTGGACGCAGATTCAGCTTTTCGATCAGAGGCGTTGCCCAGCACATATGTATATTATCGAAAGCGGCGCTGCCCGCCGCGTCGGAATAGTCGGTGAGAATTTCTCCGGTCAGGCGCATTTTCAGATAGTCCTTCGGCAGCATAACCTTGTGAATTTTTTCATATGTTTCCGGCTCTTCGCGGCTGATCCAGTAGAGGGAGCCCAGAAGAAAGCCCGCCGAAATGCGGTTTTGTATTTGTTCGATGACGAATTCCTCGCCGGCTGTTTGGTAGATTTGCCGGATGGAAGCGACGGCCCTTTGATCCTGCCAGATAATCGCCGGGCGAAGAGCATTTCCCTTAGTATCTACGCAGACCAGGCCGTGCATCTGGCCGGAGAAGCTGACGGAGGCGATTTCCTCTTTGGAAATCCCTGCGAAGGCCAGCGCCTCTTGGATGGTTTGTATCATTTTTTCATACCACATTTGGGGATCTTGTTCTGCGTATCCCGCCTTTGGAATGGAAACGTCATAGCCGGCTCCGGCAAGGGCAAGTACCTGCCCGTCCTCTCTTAACAGCATCGTTTTTACGCTGGAAGTTCCCAGATCTATACCCATTAATACGCTCATATTGCGCCTCCGTTTCTACTCTTATCTTTGAGCACTTTTGGAATTCTCTTCTACCCGGCTTTGCGGCCGACTCTTTGAGAGTATTCACTTTCCTATTTACTGATATAGTAGCATCTGGCCGCCGCACAGTCAATAGAAAAAATGATCTCTTTTGATTTTTTATGATTTTTATTGACAAGAAATATTCTTTTTGGTATGATGCAGAGGAATTCAGAAATCCCACAGGTACAGGGGGGACTATTATGTTGTCCGGTGAGCGGGCGAAAATTATATTGGATTATTTAGATGAACACGAATTGGTAAGTACTGTGCAGCTTTGCGAAATGACCGGTGCGTCTGTGGCTACGGTACGGCGGGATCTGAACAGTTTGCATAAGCAGCATCTGCTGGAGAAAACTCACGGCGGAGCCAGGCGGCTCTTGGCGTGTTCCACTGCTTTTTCAGCTTATAGAAATAGGAAGAGTAACGACGCGCTTTTTTCCGAAAAAAGCGCTCTTGCGGCTGCGGCCGCGAGGTTTATCCAGCCAGGGGAAGTTGTTTTTCTGGGCGCGGGGGAGAGCTGTACACTAATGGCCAGATATTTAAAGGAAACAAAGCGACTGACTGTCGTGACGACAAATCTGAATCTGGTTTTGGAGTTGGCTCCTCAGGGGCATTCGATTTTTCTTTTAGGCGGCGATATCCATGTCGGCGGAGATTCCATGGATACACAGGGGGAATATGCGATGGAGGAGCTGCGGGGGCTGTATTTCGACCGGGTATTTTTTACGGTAGACGGGATAGATCTGGAAAACGGCTATTCCGTCGCAGACCGATCCAGGCTCCCACTATATCGATATATTATGAAAAACTGCCGGGACGCGTACTTGCTGGCGGATTCTTCTGGATTTGGCAGACGAGCGTTCGCGCAGTTTTGTCCCATTGGACATATTGCGCATGTAATTGCTGGTACGCAGATTCCATTCGCATACGAAAAGAAGTATGCCGACGTAGGCGTGCAGGTACACGTATGTGGAGAAGACGCGAAGAATTGAGTTTATTACACACGAATTAGGAGGCTGTGCCATGGATACCAGAGAAATATTTTCCCATATTGACCACACGTTATTAAAGGCGACGGCCTCTTTTGCAGAGATCCGGCTCCTATGCGAAGAGGCAGTCAGATACCAGATGGCTTCGGTATGCATTCCGGCGTCTTATGTGAAAAGAGCGAAGGAGGCTTTTCCATCTCTGCCTGTCTGTACGGTGATCGGCTTTCCCTTGGGATACAGCACGACTTCCGTCAAGGTATGCGAGACGAAAGAGGCTATTGCCGACGGCGCTTCAGAAATTGATATGGTAATCAATCTTGGCGACGTAAAAAACCACGAGTACGCGAAAGTGCTTTCAGAAATCCAGGCGCTCCGGCAGGCGGCAAAGGGTCGTATTTTGAAGGTGATCGTGGAGACCTGTTATCTTACAAAAGAAGAAAAAATTGCATTGTGCAAGATTGTGACAGAAGCGGGAGCGGATTTTATCAAGACCTCCACCGGCTTTGGGACAGGCGGCGCGGTCATAGAGGATGTGGGGCTGTTCAAAGAGCATATCGGTTCTGGAGTGAAGATAAAGGCGGCCGGGGGAATACGTACCCGGGAGGATTTGGAAAAGTTTTTGGAAGCCGGTTGCGAACGCATCGGGACCAGCTCGGCGCTAAAGATATTACTTGAGAACGGCGACTGATAGGAAGATTCTACGAATCCAGAGGTGCTTTCATGATAAAAAAAGAAGTATTGGAAATCCGTAAGCTGTTTACGGCTGATAAATGTCCGTTTACCAGAATTTGCGGCTGCTATGTAGACGGGGAAAAGGAAAAGAAAACTGAATTAAAGGAAGCTTTTTTGTCTCTTCCGGAGGAAGAGGCGTTCAAGTATTTTGATATATTCCGTAAGGGCCTTTCCGGCACACTGGGGAAAAATCTTCTGAATATGGAGTTTCCGCTGAAGCAGGAGGAAGCCGGAGGCACGCAGGAATTTTTGCTGCGTCTGCGGAACAGTCAGCTAAAAGACGATGCGTTGTTAGAGGAATTTTACGACAAGATTATTGAGCATTACATATATGGGGAAAATTATTACATCATTGTAGTCCACGGAGCTTACGACATTCCCGGCAGGGCGTCCGACGGCAGCGATTTGTCCGATGCATCAGAGGATGTGTACAATTTTCTCCTTTGCTGCATCTGTCCGGTAGATCTGTCCAAGGCGGGCCTTTCCTATAATCCTGAAAAAAATGCGATTGAAGACCGCATCCGGGACTGGATCGTGGGAATGCCGCAGACCGGCTTTTTATTTCCGGCCTTTAACGACAGAAATACGGATATCCATGAGCTTTTATACTATTCGAAAAATCCGGAAGGATTACAGCTACAGTTGATCGACCAGTTGTTGGGATGCGCGCAGCCGGCGTCTGTAAAGGAGCAAAAAGAAACTTTCCATGCGATTGTGGAGTCGGCGCTGGGAGAAAACTGCAGCTACGATTCCGTCCGGGAAATTCATGAGCAGCTTTGCGAGCTGCTTACGCAGGAACAGGATTCTCCGGATCTGGTCTCTCTGGATAAGGCGGATGTGAAAGATCTGCTGGCGCATCAGGGCGCGACGGAAGAGAATCTGCAGCTTGCCGAACAGCAGTTCAGCGAATCTCTGGGAGAAAAATCCCGATTAATGGCTTCGAATCTTGTGAATACGAGAAAATTCGAAGTGAAAACGCCGGATGTGATGATACAGGTGAATCCGGAGCGCACAGATCTGGTGGAAACGAAAGTAATCGACGGAAAAGCGTATCTGCTGATTCAGGTCAGCGACCAGGTAGAGGTCAACGGCATCAATATTCGGCCGATACTTGCAGACGCAGACTGATTTTTTTATCTAGCCGCGGTATTTTTGAAAGAGCTGCAGATATTCCTGTTCGACCTCTAAAAAGGGCCGCCAAGCAAATACGGGCTGCGTTGCAAGGGGCGGAATCGTTTCCTGCAGGCGTTCGCCCATATAATGATAAAATTCATGATACAGCAGGGAATCATCGATGTTTTTGACGATAAGCGCCTCATTTTCTGTCAGCGGGCGGCCTAGATACCGCCGGTAGATGGCGTCCAGAAGCTGCTCCTCTGCTTGCTGGTAAGGGAAAAGGTGTTGTTTGACCGGTCGGATAATGTCGGCTAGGTAGGCTTCCGCCGCGTCATGAAGCAGACAAGCCAGAACAGTCGGCCGGTCGTGGCCCCGGGCGTCGGCCTCCAGGGCGCAGTGGATACAGTGCTGTCCCACAGAGTAGAACTCCGGAAAATGACCGTTGGCCCGGCACAGCAGGGACAGCGCGTGGGCGATATCTATGATTTGGATATCTTCTTCTTTTGGTTCTAAGGGCGTAAAATGTACTTTTGTGTAGGTTGTGATATAATCGCTCATCGTTTTCCTCCCCGTTATAGATAATTCTGCAGTTGTTTAGAGGGCGCGCTTGGCAAAATCTCTGTGGAATGTTATGCGCATAGTTTCGCGAGATAGGGACAGAGATCTACAATTCCGCCGGGATGTCGATCTTCTGCACGTAATATTTTCCATTCTCTATATACAGCTTTGCCATGGTCAATTCCAGAGAAAAGCGCCTTCGGCCGCAGCTTCCCGGATTCAGCCAAAGTCTTTGTCCGATTTTTTCCTGAAAATATTTGTGGGTATGGCCGAAGATTACTACGTCTACGTCCCGGAGATCTCCAGGGATGTTTCTTTTTTCATGAGCCATCGCGAATCGTATTCCCTGAATTTCGAATCGCAGCACTTTTTGCAGACGGCCCGTGAGCTGCCGGTCATTATTTCCCAGGACCGCGTAAATATCGCCGAGTTGTCCAAGCGTATCCAGCAGCGATTCGCTGGTCAGGTCTCCGGCATGCAGGATTTTGTCGCAGCCTTTTAGCTGATCGAGTACGGCGGGTCTTAGTATATCATGCGTATCTGATAGAATTCCAATAACGGTCATAAAACTCCTTTTTTCATTTCTGAAATTTCTCTTTGAGGCTGCGAAGCAGCCGTAGGAAATTTTTCCTAAATTTTTTTGCCTTTTGGTTATACTTTAGTGTACTACATTTTCTTTTGAAGAACAATCCTAAGAAGTGTCGGAATCATTAAATTTTCCGGGGATTTATTATGACATTTTCGATTTTGCCGATATTCTTTTAAAGAGGATATTTTTGAAAAAGAAAGTTTGGCCGTTTGGATTTGGCAGGCGGCGTTGATTGAGGAAAGAGGGATACGATGAAGGTAATGAATCAAAAACCAGCGGTTGCCAGCATCGGCATCGGCCTGGTTCCGGTCAGTTTTTCCAAGGAACCGGAGAGCGGCAGTCCTGTGCCAAGTGATCCAGACACCGCCTCTATGATGGAATATTTAAAGGAAACTTATAAAAATGTTCAGTTTGATTTTCTGTCGTTCGAGAATAAGGGGCAGATTGCCCAATATGGCGCTACGAAGCAGGGCATCAATAATGTAGCGATTTCTCCGGTGCTTTTGCAGAAGATGTGTTCGGACGAAGGAATGCGCCAAAAGGTAGAAATTATTTTAAGCAATTTAAATCAATACCAGAGCTCCGCCAAGCTGGAGGCGTTTCTTTTTGACAGAGATTTGCAGGGAATGGGCCTGGTATTAGACGACGACGGCAATGTTTCCAAGTGGACGGCCACGCAGAAGAGAGAGCCGCAAAAGCCGCCGGCCTACTGGCGGTCGGATGAATCTTCTTCCTTTTATTCTACGAAAGATAAAAACAAAAAGAACAAGCAGACAACGACGTATAAGTATTCGCATAGCTCCAGCATGATACAACTGGCCGGGGCGAAAAACGTATCTTCGGTCCGGGGGCTGATCGCCGCCAAGCAGGGAGAAATTCCAAAGGTGAAAGCGGCCGTACAGGATCCGGTGGAAGCGGCGGCCATTATCCGGAAAATCAAGAAGTTTGTGCAGAGCGGCCAGATCAAGATTGCCCGGCTGCACAAAGAGGAAAATCTGGAGAGACAGAGACGGGCGGCCATGAAGAGAATGGAGAGAAAGCTGGAGCGCCAGTTGGCAGAAGAGCTTCGACGGAAGCGGACGGCCCGGAAAGGGCAGGAGCATTGCCAGACAGCGGATATGGACGATGTGATGGGCAAGCCGTCTCTAAGCGACGCCCGTTTTCAGCAGATTTTGCAGCAGTATGCCCAAAATGTATATCCGGACGGTCAGGGTTCTGGAGGAGTATCGGCGGCTGGCGGCGCGGCGCCGGCGGTGGATGTGAGCGTCAGTACAGTTTCTACAGCTACGATCGACTGTGTGGGGTGATACAGATATAGGAAAAGAAGGGGAGCGGCCTTTTGGTGGTTTCCCTTTTTTGCCGCAGTTTTTTTCGTTATACTGTCATTTCTGCTTAGCTTTTTCCGACCTGCCAAAAAAAATGGAGAGAAAGTTTTTTTGCCAGTGTAAATAAGTTCCCTTTGTCACGATAATAACTAAATAAAAGACAAATTCTCTGTGTATATTTCACATATCTGCCGATATTTTCTTTTTATTTCCCTCGTACACTTTGTAGGAAAACTGATAGTTATTTCCCATATATTGTGGGATGTTCTTTCCTGCTATTCTCTGTTAGAATAAAGAAAAGCTGACATAGGAGGTAAGGGCTGTGATTATTATTGGAGAAAAGATCAATGGTTCCATCCCGATCGTTGCAGAAGCGATTGCTAACAGGGATGCGGAATTTATCAAAAACAGGGCGAAAATTCAGGTGGAGGCGAACGCCAGCTTCATCGATTGCTGCGCTTCTGTACCGGAAGCGGTGGAATTAGAGACCTTGAAGTGGATGATCGATTGTATTCAGGAAGTGACGGACACGCCGATTTCGGTGGACAGTCCCAGCGCGGACATCCTGGCGGAAGCATATAAATACTGCAAACGTCCCGGCCTTTTTAATTCCGTATCCGGGGAAGGGGACAAGATCGATAAAATTTTCCCGATTATGGCGCAGCCGGAGAATAAAGATTGGGAAGTCATCGCTTTATTGAGCGACGATACTGGGATTCCCAAAACAGCCGCTGACAGGCTGCGGGTGTTCGATCACATTATGGCGAAGGCCAAAGAATACGGGATCGATCCTTCTCGTATCCACATTGATCCGCTGGTAGAGATGCTTTGCACTTCGGAAGATGGAATCGCGATGAATGTGGAAGTAATTTCCACCGTGCGCAGGCAGTATCCGACGATTCATATCACCGCCGCCGTAAGCAATATTTCCTTCAATCTTCCAGTGCGCAAGCTGATTAACCTGGGATTTACCGTGCTGGCGATGAACGCCGGTCTGGACAGCGCGATTTTGGATCCGACGAACCGGGATATGCTGGGACTGATCTATGCTACGGAAGCGTTGCTAGGAATGGACGATTACTGCATGGAATATATTGGCGCATACCGCGAGGGCCTGATCGGGCCGAAAAAATAAAAGGTTTCTTATGGCTTTATAAAGCTAGGGATAGTTTACAGATTTCATTCAAATGTATAATTTTTAAGGAGGAGTTTATCATGAGTAAAGTACAGAAAATCGCCGATACTGTGATCGCCGGAAAGGCTAAATTAATGGACGGACTGGTAAAGGATGCGTTGGAAAGTGGAGAAGATCCTGTGGAAATCCTAAATGGTATGATCGACGCCATGGGTATCGTAGGAGAAAAATTCAAAAATAACGAGATCTTTGTACCGGAGATGCTGGTAGCTGCAAGAGCTATGAAAAAAGGCGTAGAGGTTCTCCGTCCGCATTTGGCTTCCGGAGCTGCAGGAGCCAATGGAAAGTTTATCATCGGCACAGTTGCCGGCGATCTGCATGATATCGGCAAGAACCTGGTGGCGATGATGATCGAAAGCGCCGGTTTTGAAGTCATCGACTTGGGCGTAGACGTTCCTCCGGAAAAATTTGTAGAAGCTGTGAAGGAAAACGAAGGCGTGAAGATCGTAGGCCTGTCCGCGCTTCTGACAACGACGATGCCGGCGTTAAAGACCGCCGTAGAAACACTGAACGCGCAGGATTTCCGCAGTTCGATCAAGGTTATGGTAGGCGGCGCCCCGATTACCCCCGAATTTGCAGAAGAAATCGGCGCCGACGCATATACGGCGGACGCGGCTTCCGCTGCGGAAAAGGCAAAGGAATTGGTAGCGTAAGCGTATGACTTTGTAAACGGCAGTCGCAGTTATAGCGTCTGCTGGATAGGTGAGTTTTCTTATATTGTCGTTTCAGAGTGGTGACTTTTGTTGCCACTCTGAAAATTTCTATGCTATAGTATACAAGGCGGCCTTTGGTGCGGCGGCATGTATTATGTAAGGAGGAAGGTTATGCGTTCCTATCGTGTTACTTTTTTACCCTCCCAAAAGGCGGTGGACGTACGGGAAGGGACGACTCTTTTGGAGGCGCAGATCCAGGCCGGGCTGCAGCCGGACGCACCCTGCGGCGGCCAGGGAAAATGCGGAAAGTGTCTGGTGTCTGTGCATGCTGGTTCTTCGGTCAGCATACAAAAGGCCTGTATGACGCGGGTATATGAAGATATGACTATGGATATTTCTCAGGCCGCTTTGGGACATAAAATCTTGGCGACGGGCAGTGCCCGGGCGGTGCCTGTCGAGTCCTGGCTGTCCATCGTCCCCTTTGCGCTTTTGCCCATTCGACTGGGAGAGAAGCAGTCGGATTGGCAGCGGCTGTTGGATGCGATCAGAGAAGCCGGGTATATGGAGGACTTTGACGGGGATCTTTCGATCTTTTCCCAGTTGCATGATTTTTACCAGGAAAATCCCGCAGGCTACGGCGTTTTAGGCTATCATAGGCTGCTGGAGCTGTCTCATCAGAAGCCGGATTGTTATCTGGCTGTTTTTGATATTGGCACCACGACGATCGTAGGGTATCTGCTGCATGGTGAAAGCGGCAGGGAATTGGCGGCGCAAAGCCTTTTGAATCCCCAGTCTCAGTACGGGGCCGATGTGATTTTGCGCGCCAATTATGCCATAGAGCATTCGGTAGAGCCGCTGACTACGGCCGTTCGCCAGGCAATCGGTGAAATCCTGGATGCGCTTTGCAAGGAAGCCGCGATCGAAAGGGAAGCAATTTATCAGATGGCCGTTGTGGGAAATACTTGTATGAGCCATCTGTTTCTGGGGCTTTTGCCAGATTCGCTGGTTCATGCGCCGTATCATCCGACTATTTCTCAGCCGTTGGTGTTGGATGCTGCAAAGCTTGGGATTTCCATACATCCTAGAGGCCAGGTGTTCCTTTTGCCCAATATCGCCGGCTTTGTGGGGGCGGATACGGTAGGGTGCCTGCTTTGTGCGGATTTCGACCATCGGGAGGAGCAAACGCTATTGATTGACATCGGGACAAACGGCGAGATGGTGCTTGGAAATAAGGAAAAAAGCGTGTGCTGTTCCACGGCGGCCGGCCCGGCCTTTGAAGGCGCGAAGATTGCCTGCGGGATGCGGGGAGCGAAGGGTGCGATCGATCATGTGGAATTTGTCGGGGATGCGCTGCAGTATTCTGTCATCGGCGCCGGCGCGCCGGTCGGCATTTGCGGTTCTGGCTTGATGGATCTGTTGGCGGAGCTTTTGCTGTACGGTTTTGTAGATGAGTCCGGCCGGCTGCTGCCGCCGGAGGAATTAGAGCATCCGGTAGCGCTGGCAAATCAATGGCGCCTGCAAAAAATCGACGGCAGCTTTTGCTTTGTACTGGCGGATGAAAAGGAAGGGCGGCAGGGGCGCCCGGTTTATTTGACGCAGAAGGATATCCGGGAGGTGCAGCTTGCAAAGGCCGCTATTGCCGCGGGAATTTCCCTGATGACGGAGCATTTGGGAATTACGGTTTCCCAGATCCGGGAGGTGTTGCTCGCGGGAGCTTTTGGAAGTTATATGAAGCCGCTGAGCGCCTGCAGGATCGGCTTGCTTCCCTTTGAGCTGCTGGAGCGGATTACCGTGGTGGGCAACGCGGCGGGCGAAGGAGCGAAGATCGCTCTTTTAAATCGCGGGGAATGGGCGCACGCGAAAGAATTGGCCGAGAAGACGGAATTTCTGGAGCTGGCCACTTCGCCGCGTTTTCAGGACTGCTTTGTGGATGCGTTGGAATTTTCGATAAACGACGTCGATAACGGTGGAAAGGAGTCGCTGCTATGATCGATTATCAAGGATTAAAAGAAAAAGGGCAATCGCTGGGCCTGACGTACGTGGTGCCGCTGGATTGCGCGACGATCCAGATTCTGCCGGAGGTACGAGATATGTGCGCGGCGGATAAGTGTCATCAGTATAATGCGAATTGGGCTGCGCCGCCTGCCTGCGGGACGATCGAGGAGTGTGAAAAGCGTGTGCGCCAGTACAGCCGGGGGCTTTTGGTTCAGACGGTGGGGGAACTGGAAGATTCCATGGATTACGAGGCTATGATGGAAACGGAGCGGATACATAAAGAAAACTTTGTAAAATTCGACGAGTATTTAAGCCGCCTGTACCCTGGAAGGCTTTCCCTGGGCTGCGGCTGCTGCACTCGATGCGAGACGTGCACGTATCCCGACGCCCCCTGCCGTTTTCCGCAGAAGCTGACGTCTTCTATGGAAGCCTATGGGATGCTGGTCACCCAGGTCTGTCAGAGCAATCAGCTTCCATATTACTATGGGGAAAATACGATTGCTTATACGTCGTGTTATTTGCTGGAATAACGAGAAGAGGTGCGCTTTGCAACGTAGGGGGGCAACTTGCACCTGCGCAGGCCGCCGCCTGGATGAAATTGCGCGTTGTATGAATCTTAGAAATACGCTAAAATGAAAGAATATTGCGAAACGGATGACTGCCATGCTATTTACAGGGGGCTAGCCAAATGCACATGGAAGATATCAGCGATTCCATTATGAATGGACATTATAAGGACACGCAGGAGCTGATCCGGCAGGCGCTAAAGGAAGGGACGCCTGTGACGGAGATCTTGATGCAGGGACTACTGCCGGCGATGCGGCGGGTGGAAGAGCTCTATGGAAACCAGACGCTTTATATTCCGAATATCCTTGCCAGCGCGCGCTGCATGAAACGAGGGCTGGAAATTTTGCAGCCCTATTTAGAGTGCGGGGAATATGCGCCGGTTGCGAAGGTGATCCTTGGGACGGTGCAAGGGGATTTGCATGAGATTGGTAAGAATCTGGTAGGGATCATTTTTCGCAGTTATGGTTTCGAGGTGGTGGATTTGGGCGTGGATGTGTCGGAAAAGCAGTTTTTAAAGGCGATCCGGGAGCATCCGGATGCTTCGATCGTCCTCATTTCTTCTCTGCTGACGACGACGATGCGGGAGATGCGCCAGATTGTCAAGGCAATCCGCCATTATGACAGGGAACGTCGGCTGAAAATTATGGTAGGAGGCGGGCCTGTTACTCAGGAATTTGCTGATGAGATCGGCGCGGATGCGTATACGGAAACAGCTCTGGAGGCGGCAAAGCTGGCCAGAGGCTTTTTTCCGTAAGGAAGAGGTAGTATGAATTTAAGTTTTGCGCTGTTAAAAGAGCGCTTGGCAGAAAGATTTTCCCGGGTGCAGGGGCATAACGCCCGGCCCAAGGCGCTCTATGGCCGGCCGGTGTTGTATGAAGCAGGAGCGGAGCTTCTTCCCGGCCGCATCTATATTATAGAAGAAATTCCCCGGGGAAGGGCTATGCTGCCAAGGGACGTGCTGTTTTTGCTTCCGCGTCTTCCGGCTTTGGAGGTGGAAGGATCGGACAGCCTGACATATCTGGCGGTCGGGGACGCTTCCCTGGTGGAGCTTTTGAATCTGGTGCAGGATATTTTTGACGAATACGACGGCTGGGAGCAGCGGCTTTCCAAGTTGCTTTTATCCGGCGGTTCCCTGCAGCAGCTTTTGAATCAGGCGTTTTCTCTGTTGGGCTGTCCGCTGTGCCTGATCAGCCGGGGCTTTTCCATGATCGCTTCCGCCGGGCAGGAAATGCTGCCGGCAGAGTATCAGATTTTTAATAATTCCGAAAAGAGAATCGAATACATCAATTCCATGAAGCAGGACGATTTCTATAACGACTCCCAGAATTTCGAGGAGCCGTATATTTTCCCGGCCAAGCTCACCGGCATACGCTCCTGGAATGTGAATATTCGTCAGTTTGGCTATACGACCCACCGTCTAATGATGCTGGAATACCCGCGTCCGCTGACGAAGGGTGACGCCTGCCTTCTGGAAATGCTGGCTTCCTACGTACGGTATTTGTTGTATCATTCCAGCGAAATGCAGTTGTCTGGGGAAAATAATCTGCACGCCATATTTTTGCGCGTTCTTTCAGACAGCAAGGCGGACTATGTGGAGATTAGTCAGCAGCTTTCCGCATTTGGCTGGTATCCCAAGCACGACTATATGGCGATGGTGCTGCAGGGGACCTATATGGATCAGCAGAATCTGACGACGAACGCCGTCTGCAGCTATATTGAAGAGCTGCTACCGGCTACTTGCAGCCTTCCTTATAAAAAGGATATGGTCGTATTTTTTAATCTGACGCTGCTGCACATGGATAAGGAGAGCGCCTCGGAAAAGCTGACCTGCTTTATTCGGGACAGCTTTTTTAAGGCGGGCTACAGCAGGAGTATGCACGGCCATATGAATCTTCGGAGGCAGTATGTGCAGGCCTGCTTAGCGCTGGAGGTGGGCTGCCGGTATTATCCGCATATCTGGATTCATCATTTTAATCAGATCGCTCTTTTTTATTTGCTGGAGCAGACGATGAGCCAGCTTCCGGATTATATGGTCTGCCATGAGCCGCTGCTCCGCCTAAAGGAATATGACGCGGCGCAGGGGACGAATTATATGCAGACGCTGCGCACCTATCTGGAAAACCATTTGAATGCGGTAAAATCTGCAAAAGATCTGTTTATCCATCGAAGTACGTTCCTCTATCGGCTGGAGAAGATCAAAAAGATTCTGGAAACAGATCTGGACGATCCGGATGAAATTTTGTATTTGCTGCTGTCCTGCAGGCTTTTAGAGCTAAAAGAACGGCGGGCGGAGAGTGAAAATATATGAAATAGAGGTGGAAGAATTTCATTTTGAGACTTCTTGAAAAAGTAGTCCCAAAACTGTAAAATTGGATATCGACAAATGTCTGGGGATGTGATATAAAGGACTGAGTGCATGAAAGGCTAATTCTATATATGTAGGAAGAGGTGTGACATGAACGAAGAAAGGCATGTGAGAAATCAGATTACAGAGGGAGTGATTTGGAAGCAACTCCTTCTCTTTTTCTTTCCCATTGTGCTGGGGACTTTTTTTCAGCAGATTTATAACACGGCGGATGCGATGATCGTAGGACGTTTCGTGGGCAAGGAGGCGCTGGGAAGCGTGGGCGGCTCCTCCGGGCAGATTATTATGCTGATCGTTGGCTTTTTTGTGGGGCTTTCGTCTGGCGCTACGGTGATCATCTCTCAGTTTTACGGGGCGAAGGATGAAAAAAATATCAATTACGCGCTGCATACGGCCATTGCCTTTTCCCTGGTGGGGAGCGCATGTATTACGGCGTTTGGGATTTTGGCATCGCCGGCGCTTCTGCGGATGATGCATACGCCCACGGAGCTGATGGCCGGTTCGATCCTGTATTTGCGGATTTATTTTGCCGGGATTGTTTTTGTGTTTATTTTTAATGTGGGCTCCGCGATCCTTCGGGCGGCGGGGGATTCCAAGCGGCCGCTGTATTATCTGATCCTTTGCTGCTTTATCAATATTTTTCTGGACATACTTTTTGTTCCGGTGCTGCGCTTAGGCGTGGCGGGCGTAGCCTTGGGGACGTTTCTATCCCAGGGGGTGAGCGCTGTTTTCGTACTGCGGGCGCTGGCCAGATCCCAGGATATTTACCGGCTGCGGCTGCGGGAGCTGCGCTTTTACCGGTCGGCGCTGCGTTCCCTTTTGCGGATCGGTATTCCCGCCGGCCTGCAGTCGGTCATGTATAACGTGTCCAATACGATCATGCAGGCATACATAAATTCCTTCGGCACCGACACGGTGGCCGCTTATACGGCCTATGGAAAGGTAGACAATCTATATTGGATGGCAGTGAATGCCTTTGGGATTTCCATCGCTACTTTTGTCGGGCAGAATTACGGTGCGGGAAAATATGGACGGATCCGCCGCAGCGTCGCCGTTTCCTTTGGCATGGGAATGTCTTTTTCCGTCGTGCTAAGCGCCGTTTTGATCCTGGGCGGGAGCGGTCTTCTTCATCTGTTTACCGGCGATCCGGAAGTTGTCGGTATTGGTACGTCGATGATCCGTTTTCTAATGCCCTTTTACTCTGTCTATGTGATCATCGAGATCCTTTCCAGCACCCTGCGCGGCATGGGGGACGTGCTGCTGCCGACGATGATTGTCTGCGGCGGTGTCTGCGTATTGCGCGTGGTGTGGGTGGCCAGTATGTTCCCGCGGTACAGCGAGATTAAGACGGTACTTCTTAGCTATCCGATTTCCTGGTCGGTGACAGCCGTTTTGTTCGTGTTGTATTATCTACACAGGAAAAGAAAATGGCCGGCGCAATAGGAAGTTGGGTCAAAAAATATACGGTACATTCCGGGAGAATGCGCCGTATATTTTTTTGCCGTTTTATGATGGGAATCTTTCTTAGCGGTGCTCTAGATGCAAATATTTTTCCCTGGTAGCAAGTCCACCGCGGATGTGACGTTCCGATTTATTTACATCCAGTATTTTCCTGGCCTTGGCTGCCAGCGACGGGTTGATCTGCTGCAGACGTTCCGTTACGTCTTTATGTACGGTTGTCGCTTATTGGAACGGCGGCGTCGGCGAAAATAGGAAGATATACGTCCACGTTTCCTTCCCTGTCTATCTGGATTTTGTAAAGGAGCCGCTTAAGCTGGGCGTTCGTCATATCCTGCAGGCGGGTCAAATCCGCGGCGGTCTGGAAGCTCTGGGCGAGCAGCGTCTTTAGCCGCTTTTGGCTATCGGGAGCGGGGCGTGCCAGGGCCAACTGTTCTTCTAGCTTTTGCTGTTCCTCCTTCATCGGACCTATTTTTTCATTGAGTTCCCGGCGGGTGATTAGATCGTCCGTATACATGTCCATATATTTCTGACGAGTTCGCCGAAGCTTTTCCAGCGTACTTTTTAGTTCCTTTTCCAGAGCCAAGTTTGCAGCATTGCCGGGGAAGGTCTTTGTAAGTTCCTTCGTCATATGGCGAAGAACGTCCCTATGGCCGGAGAGGATATCCGCGAAATATTCCTCCAGCGCCTGGCGCAGGAAATCTTCCTCTATGGAAATCTTGTTGGGACAGCTGTCGGCGCCGTTGCCGTTATGGCCGGAGCAGCTCCAGCGGACGTAGGTATTCTTATATGTGCGGACGACGCGCCGGTAAGACCAGCCGCATTCGCTGCAGGTAAGCAGCGTGGAAAACAAGTGTTTATTGCTCTGGCGTTCGTGGGTCAGGTGAAAAGCATCGTTCCGGCCAGCTAGGATCTTCTGTGCTTTTTGAAAGGTTTCCGTTTCTATGATTTGCAAATTGGGGGCGTTTGTGACGATCCAGGCATCTTTTTCTTTCGCTTGTCGTTCGCCGGTGAGGAAATCTTTTACCTCTTCTTTTCCGTTGATGACTTTGCCGGTGTAAAGTTCGTTGGTCAGAATCCGGCAGACGGCGTTTTGGCTAAACGCGCAGCCCCGTTTCGTCAGAAGGCCGCGGCCATTGAGCATGGAAGCAATTTTCGACGCGCCGTAGCCTTCCTTCGTGTACCAGGCGAAGATCTGGCGGACGACGGCGGCCTCCTTTTCATTGACTGCAAGGTGGAAATAATCGCCGGCCGTCTTATCATAGCCGTAGACCAGATTGGGAACGCGCCCTTTCTGGGCGTTGATCTTTTTTCCAAATTTGATTCGCTTGGAGGTATTGGCGCTTTCTTCCTGGGCCAGGGCGCCGAAGATCGTCAGGACGAATTCGCTGTTTCCCATGCTGGTCATATTCGCTGTGAGAAACTGGGTTTCGATGCCCCAGGCTTTCAGCTTTCGGACGTTTTGCAAAAGATCTACGGTATTGCGGGCGAAGCGGGAAATATCCTTGACGACCACCATTTCAAAGAGGCCCCGGCCGGCGTCTTCCATCATGTGCAGGAATTCCCGGCGGTTTTTGATCTTAGTTCCGGAAATGCCTTCGTCGGCGTACAGGCGGACCAGCTCGTCGCCGGTGCGCTTTGTGTATTCTATGAAAAACTCCTTTTGTGCCTGGAGGCTGTTGAGCTGATCCTCTTTATCTGTAGAAACGCGGCAGTACGCGGCTATTTTCATAGAGATCGCCCTCTTTTTAATTCTTATTTTTCGAAATGCGTTTTTCCTCTTTTTCCAGCAGATGCAGAAATTCATCGTGATCGCCGATATAAGTAACTTTCTTTTTCGTCCCCAGGTATTCCAGCTGTCGGATCAGCTTGCCGTTGGTATAGTCGTTGCTTAGAGCGTTTTTATGGAAATAGATCTGCCCCGGCGCATTTTCCAGGCCGACGAGATTTTGCAGATTGGCCACTCCAAAAGGAACGTCGGCCACAAGGATCAGGGGCGCGTCGGCGATCAGCCGCAGGTTTTCTTCCTGCTTTGTAGGCGTGACCGGGGTAAAGGGTTCGATTTCCACGCAGGGGATGTGCAGTTCTCGGCAGATTTCCCAGTCTTCGCTGCCCTGATTGATCACGCCGGCCGTCACCTGGTAGCCCTTGGCGTCCAGCTCTTCTAAGAGCTTGACCGCTTTATTGGCGCCGCAGATCACATGGATGTGGCGGCGTTCCTTGGCCTTTGGCGCGTCCATGACCCGGACGGGAATGATTTCCGGCTTGTGAAAAATCGCGCTTTCCCGGATCAGCAGCTTCATCTGGTAGAGTTGTTCCATATTTTCCCGATTGATGACTTCCTGGGGCGTGCCGTCGGCAAAAACGCCGCCGTCTTGGAGCATAATCATCCGTTTGCAGAAGCGGGAGGCCATATTGATGTCGTGCAGCACGGCCAGAACGGTCATATGCTCTTCTTCGTTCAGCCGGGAAATCAGCTCCATAACCTCGATCTGGTGATGGACGTCCAGAGCGGAGGTGGGCTCGTCCAAAAGGATAATCCGGGGCTTTTGGGCAATGGCCCTAGCCAGGATCACCCGCTGGCGTTCTCCGCCGCTAAGCTCGTTATAAAGCCGTTTTCGGAAAATTTCCGTATTCGTCGCCCGCATGGCCTCTTCTACGATGGCGTAATCTTCGGGGCCTTCCTTTTTTCGGAAGCTGAGATAGGGATTGCGCCCCATAAGGACGATGTCCTCCGCGGTGAAATCATATTTTACATGGTAAGATTGGGGAACGACGGCGACAAGTTGCGCTCGCTCGCGAGGCTTTAGGGCGGCGTGCTCCTTCTGGCAGATGGAAATACTGCCGCCGCGGAGGGGCAAAAGGCCGGAAATACATTTGATCAGCGTGGATTTTCCGGCGCCGTTGCAGCCGATCAGGCCGGCGAAATCGCCTTCCTTGATAGAAAGAGTAATATCCTCCAGAATATTTTTTTCTCCATAGCCGGCGGCCACATGGGAAAAGGTCAGAATATCTTGGTTCATGAGAAATCCCCTCCCTTCTTCATATTGCGAAGCAGATAGAGGAAGAACGGACCGCCGCAAAGGGAGGTGATGATGCCCACTGGGATTTCCCAGGAGGCGAGGCTTCTGGCCGCCGTGTCGCAGAGAATCAGAAACGTACCGCCAAAGAGCAGGGACAGCGGCAGCAGTATCCGATGCTTCGGGCCGGTGAGCATACGGACGATATGGGGCACGACAAGGCCCACAAAGCCGATGATTCCCGTGACGGAGATCACCGCCGCCGTAATCAGCGTAGAGGCAAAGAGCACTTTCTTTTTCAGAAATTCCACGTTGACGCCAAGCTGGATGGCCGTATCCTCGCCGGTCAGAATGATATCCAACTCCCGGGAGGAGGTAAAGAGAATCAGCCCTCCCAGGATCGCATAGGGCAGCACCAGAAGAATCTGCCGCCAGCCCTTTCCATTCAGGCTGCCCATGGTCCAGAACATAATCTGATCCAGCGTCTGCCGGTTCAGGATCATGATGATGGACATGGCCGCGGACAAGGTCTGGCTGACGGCGATCCCAGATAAAAGCAGCGTGGAAACGGGCACTCGCTTGCCGACCCGGGAAATATTGTATACCAGTCCGATGGTTGCAAAGGCGCCGATAAAGGCCAGCAGGGTGGTGCCGCTGATGCCAAGGAAGCTGCCGCTAAAGCGCAGCACCATGCCGATGGAAGCGCCTAGGGCTGCGCCGGAGGAAACCCCAAGGACGAAGGGATCCGCCATGGGATTTTTAAAAATCCCCTGAAAGCCGGCGCCGCAGACGGCCAGAGCCGCGCCCGCCAGAAAGCCCAGCACCACCCGGGGCAGGCGGACGTCCCGGATGATCGTGATGCTTCCCTGGGAAATGCCTTCCATATCTGCGGGAAGGCCAAAAATCTCGTGCAGCAGGATGCGGTTTACATCTTCAAAAGAAATAGAAGCGGTGCCGACAATCGTACAGAGATATATAAGCGCAAGGCATAAGAAGATCGACAAAAAGAGGAGCCATTTTTTCCTTAATTTTTTCATTTGGTCCTTTCTGGCCGCCTGTGGCGGCAAAAAGCGGCGCCGGAAAATCTGTAAAAACGTGCAAATACAGATTTCCCGGTGTTTGCGAACGGTGTATTAAAACAGCTCCGGATAGATTTTCTGCGCCAGCAGCCGGACGCCGTCTACGACCCGCGGGCCAGGCCGCTGGATCATATCCGCTTCTTCGGAAAGCCCCTCCAGGAAAAGCAGGTTTTCTTCCTTCATGCAGTCCAACTCTCCAAGGCCGGGCACCTGCCGAAGTTCTTCGGGAGAAGTAAATAAAGAGAAGTAGAGGTCGGGGTTCTTTTCAATAATGGATTCCACAGAAAGCTGCGGCCAGGTCTTGCCGGTTTCGGCGACGATATTTTGGGCGCCGATCTGCTGGAGCATATCGTCGATTAAAGAGCCGGGACCGGCGCTGTAGTAATCGCCCAGATCTACGAAGATCGATTTGGGCGCGGCGCCGGAAACGGTTTCCTGGATTCCTTTTAGCTGCTCGTCCATGGAATCGGTGATTCCGGCGGCCGTTTCATTCAGGTTCAGGATCTGGCCCGCCTGCAAAATGGCGTCTTTCACGCTTGCGATGCTGTTGGCGGAAAAGACGACGACTTTGGCGCCGGCTTCCTCTACCTGCCCCCGGATGGCGTCGTCCATATAATCAGAAGCGAAAACGATTTCCGGCTCCAGGGAGAGGATCAATTCCATATTTGGCGAGGTATAGGTGCCGATGGAATCCACTTCGGAAGCCTCCTGGGGATAGTTGCAGTAATCGGTCCGGCCCTTTACCCTCTCGCCCGCGCCCAGCGCGTATAGGATTTCCGTATTGGCCGGGGACAGGGAAATGATCCGCTGCGGCTCTTGTTCGATGGTAACTTCGTTCCCTAAGCCGTCCGTGATGGTCAGCGGGTAGGAGGTATCGCCGGCAGAGATGTTTTCCACGGAAAAGTCTCCGTCGCCGTCCGTTTCTTCCGTCTGGGCCTGTTCGTCGCCGTCCGTCGTTGGAGCAGTTTTCTGGCAGCCCGCAAAGAGGCAGGCGAGGGATAAGAGGACGGCAGTCAATAAAGTGACTTTTTTCTTGTTCATAAAACAATCCTTTCTAGTCGTACTTTTGCAGAAAATCCCTGTAAATGCAGGAAATATACATTTTTCCGCATGTATCCGCTGTAAATTGAAAAAAATTTTGGATTCCCGTAGAGTATATCCTATTACTTGCCGGATGGCAATAGCGGGATGCCCGGAGGGTATATCCTATTACTTGCCGGATGGCAATAGCATCTACTTCTGCTTTTTTTGTTCTTCTTTCCAGAGCCGTTCCAGACGTTTTTTATTTACCTCTGTAAAAACCCTGGCCACATGGCGAAGAGTGACGTCCGGCGGATTGGGGTCGTGAAAACGAATATTGGGCGCGGATTTTGCCAAGTAGGCGCACCTCCCTATTCATCTGCTGTTTTTCTAGTCTATGAATACGGGTGAAAAAATAGTCCGTCCCGTGCATTCGGGCATTGCCGAGGGCGGATTTCTTCTATATAATTAGGGATAGTAAGAGCAGGCGTGCATATGGCAGGATGTATTTTAGGAAAAGATACTCCGGAAACGTTTTTTTGCAAAAAAATCTATTGACATTTGCAAAAAAAAATGATAGTGTAAAAGAAAACAAAAACAAACAATAATTTGCGAAAGAAAATATTAAAAAATGCAAAAACAGGCAGGGAGGAAAAGATCATGGTAAACGGAAAGTTAGGTATTTGTGTCGTTGGAGCAGGCCGCGCGGGTATGATTCACGCAAATAATTTTGCAAAGAATGTGCCGGATGCGCAGTTAGTAGCGGTAGCAGATCCCATCGAGGAGACGGCGAAGGCCGGCGCCGCGCAGCTGGGACTGGATACATATTATTTAAATGAAGACCAGGCGCTAGGCGACGATCGGATCGACGCTTATGTGATCGTATCCCCCACGAAATTCCATGTGGGAATCGTAACAAAGATTGCCAATGCGAAAAAGCATATCCTCTGCGAGAAGCCCATGGCCATGAACGAGGAAGAGTGCGACGCGATGATTCAGGCGGCCGAAGCCAATAACGTCAAACTGCAGATCGGCTTCATGCGCCGGTTTGACGAAGGGTTTATGCAGGCGAAGGAGCGGATTGACGCCGGAGAGATCGGCGACGTGGTTATGGTACGTTCCAATACCAGAGGCCCCAGCGTTCCCAGACCCTGGATGTATGATTTAAAGAAGAGCAACGGTCCGCTGGCGGAAGTAAACAGTCATGATATTGATACGATGCGCTGGCTTACCGGAAGCGAATTTAAGACGTTATACGCCATCGGCGGTAACTACCGCTGCTTAGATGCAAAGGAAGAATGGCCGGATTTCTATGACAATGTAGTCATGACTGCCTCTTTTGAAAACGGCATGCAGGGAATGCTGGACGGCGCCCAGGGCGTAGGCTACGGCTACGACGCAAAGGTAGAAGTACTGGGAACGAAAGGATGCATCCAGATCGGTGGTCTGCAGGGCGCGCAGGTATTGGTATGCAGCTCCTCTACAAAGCAGGGGACATATCCCATCGTCAATAGTTGGATGAACCTGTTCAAGGACGCGTACTTAAGAGAAGATACAGAATTCGTATCCGCCGTTTTGAACGACACAACGCCCAAGGTAACCGGTCACGACGGCAAGATGGCGGTGAAGGTAGTCAACGCCGGAAACATTTCCATCGTAGAAAAAAGAATCGTAACCTTATAAAAGGCCGAAAGGCCATACGGGATCCCCGAAGGGAAACCTTATAAAATATTTTCATAAATCATTTGGAGGAGGAATACAGCGATGAAAGCAGCTTTACTTTATGGAAAAGAAGATATGCGTCTGGAGGAGCGTCCCATCCCGGAAATTTCCGATAACGAGGTTCTGGTACACGTAAAAGGCGCGGCAATCTGCGGCACGGACGTACGTATGTACCGCAACGGCGTAGCCAATGTGGACGAAAATCATCCGCTGGTGATCGGCCATGAGATGGCCGGCGTCATTGAAAAAGTTGGAAAAAATGTCACAGCTTATACGCCTGGTATGCGTGTGGCTGTAGCGCCGAATATGGGCTGCGGCATCTGCGACGACTGTATCCGGGGAAATTCCCATATGTGTAAAGAATATCGTGCGCTGGGCATCAGCCTGGACGGCGGCTTTGCGGAATACGTTCGCGTACCGGAGCAGGCTGTGCGCGCCGGAAATCTGGTGCCGATGGAAGACCACGTTTCCTATGCGGAGGCGGCGATTACCGAAGCTCTTTCTTGCGTATACAACGGCAGCCAGCAGTGCAATATCCGCCCGGGCGACTATGCGCTGGTGATCGGCGCAGGCCCTATCGGCATTATGCACGCGATGTTTGCAAAAATGGCGGGCGCTACGAAAGTCATCATTAACGATATTGCAGAAAACAGACTGGAGCTTTGCAAGGAAATTGATCCCTCTTTTATTACCGTAAAGGACGATGTGGTGAATTTCATTGCTAAAGAGACAAAGGGTCATGGCGTGGACGCCGTGATTACCGCCTGCCCGGTACCGGCCGCACAGCAGACTGCTTTGGAAGTGGCGGCGAATTACGGAAGAGTTTGCTTCTTCGGCGGACTTCCCGAGGATCGGAAGATGGTACCTTTAAATACAAACCTGATCCATTACAAACAGCTCATCTGCACTGGTACTACACGGGCCAGCCTTCGGCAGTTTAAGGAGTCCTTAGGCTTCGTATCGGCTGGAATTATTGATGTGAAAAAGCTCATTACCGCAGAATTCCCGTTGTCTGAGATCGACAAGGGCTTTGAGCTGGCGATCGCGGCCAAAGGCTTAAAGAACGTCATCACCATGGACTGACCAAGAAAAGAGCGGCGGCCCGTCGGGTTTTGTCTGGATCTGTCGGGAGAAAGGAGCAGAAAATTTATGAAAGAAGTTCTTTTTATGACGGTGGATCTGGGGACGAGCTTCATCAAGGCCGGCGTGTATGATACGCAGAGCAACTGCATCGTAAGCGCCAGCGAGCCGGTGAAGGACGAACGCCCCAGGCCGGGAGTCTTTATTCAGCGGGGCGAGGAGCTGTTCGGCTCTGTGCTTCGATGCATCAAGAAGGGCACGCAGCAGCTCGGCGAGCGGGCTGCGAATATAGAAGCGATGGCCTTTACCGGACAGATGGCCGGATTTATGGCGGTAGATAAGGACTGGAACGACGTGACCACCTGGTCCTGCTCGGTGGACACCCGTTATATTCCCTTTGCCGACCGGCAGATGCGAGAATTTGCCGACGATTTCCTGGAGATCAGCGGCACCAACGCTCCGCAGATGTGTTCGAAATTCGAATGGTTTTGTCATGATTTTCCCGAGGAAGCCAAGCGCATTGCCAAGTGTGTGATGATCAGCGGCTACGTTCTGGGAAAATTGAGTCAGATGCCTATCGAGGAGGCGGCCATCGACGGCTCTTTGATCGCCTGGTCCGGTATGGCGGACGTTCGTCAGGGAAAATGGTCCGATATTCTCTGTGAAAAGTTGGGAATGGACAAAAAATACCTGCCCAGAATCGTAGATTCCAGCGCCGTTTGCGGAAAGCTGTGCGAAGCGATGGCGAAAGAGACCGGCTTGAAGGCGGGTATCCCGCTGGTAGCGGGCGCCGGCGACAAGGTGGCCGGCTGCGTGGGCGCGGGCATTCAGAATATCGGGGATATGATCTTCGAGGCCGGCTCCTACGGCGGCTTTAGTTGTACGGTGGAGGATTACCGCCCAGACCGGGAGGAACATTATTTCGACGGGATCATTGGTTCCTCGATCCATACGCTCTACGCTCATAAATATATCGCCGGTTCCGGGATTTCCCTGGACTGGTTTGCGGAGAAATTCGCCGCCTCGAAGGATAAAAAAGAGGCGTTCGCCGAGCTGGAGGCGCTGGCGGCCGAAATACCGCCGGGAAGCGACGGCGTGCTGGCCATTGGCCTGATGGGCGGAAGCTCCATGCCTTACGACGGAGATCTGCGGGGTATGTGGATGGGGCATAACTGGGCCCATGGAAAAGGCCATTTCTATCGTTCGCTTTTGGAATCCTTCTCCTATGATCTGGCGTTGACGGTGGATCGGGTGGCGGCGAAATATCCGGAATATACTCTGGATACGATCAAGATCATCGGCGGCGGCGCGAAGTCCTCTTTCTGGACACAGATGCTGGCGGATGTGACCGGCTGCACGTTCCAGAAGCTGAATCGGGAGGATATCGCTCTTTGGGGCGCGGCGATTTTGGCCGGCCATGGCATCGGCGTATTCCCGGATCTGAAGGAAACGGCCGAGAGATTCGTAGGAATTGAGAAGGTCTTTACGCCGGATATGGAAAAGCATAAGATCTATGGAAAATATAAAGAGCTGTACCGTCAATTTGTGAAGGAACTGCATCCGTATTATGTGCGGCTGGCGGAGGTTGCGAAGTAGGAAGCGCACGGCTGCACCGTAAATCTTTATAATTTAGAGAATGAAAGCCCGATTTGTAAGGAAAAAGGCCCCTGCAGATCGGGCTTTTTTGCCAAGTCGGAGACGAGTCTATTGGCCGGACGGTGAAGAAACAGACTAGAATATTCTGAAAGAATTTCTAGTAGATTTCCATGAAAAAATTTCTTTTGGGGATTTACAAACGCGGCATTATGCGCTATAGTAAACAGGATTAATTGACGAAGGCGTCAAAGGAATGTATCGGGTTTTCCCGCTATATTCCTTTGGCGCTTTTTTCTTTTGCGACAAAAATGCGCGGCGAAGGGGAGGAGGAGCATGATTAAGTACGTTTTTGTGACGGGCGGCGTGGTGTCCGGACTGGGCAAAGGGATCACGGCGGCGTCCCTGGGAAGGCTTTTAAAGGCCCGGGGATTTTCGGTGACGATGCAGAAGTTTGATCCCTACATCAATATTGATCCGGGAACGATGAATCCCATACAGCATGGAGAGGTTTTTGTGACGGAGGACGGAACGGAAACCGATCTGGATCTGGGGCATTACGAACGGTTTATCGATGAAAATCTGGATAGGAATTCCAATGTGACTACGGGAAAGATCTACTGGTCGGTGCTGCAAAAGGAGCGTCATGGAGATTTTGGCGGAGGCACGGTGCAGGTGATCCCCCATATCACCAACGAGATCAAGAGCCGGTTTTACCGGGCAAAGGATCCAAACGAGGAACGGATCGCGATCATCGAGGTGGGCGGCACGGTGGGCGATATCGAAAGCCAGCCCTTTCTGGAAGCGATCCGTCAGTTTCAGCACGACGTGGGCCGGGAAAACGTGATTCTGATCCATGTGACGCTGATCCCGTATTTGAAGGCTTCCCAGGAGATGAAGACGAAGCCTACCCAGGCCAGCGTAAAGGAATTGCAGGGGATGGGTATCCGGCCGGATATCCTGGTGTGCCGCTCGGAGCTGCCTCTTGGCGTAGAGCTTCGGGAAAAGATTTCCCTGTTCTGCAACGTGCCGCCCCATCGGGTGCTGCAGAATCTGGACGTGGAATATCTGTACGAGGCGCCGCTGGCCATGGAAAAGGAGCATTTGGCCCAGGCGGTCTGCGAATGCCTGCATTTGCCGGATAGAAGATCGGATCTGCGCGACTGGGAAACGATGGTGGAAGCCTTAAAGCATCCCGAAAGGCTTGTAAAAATCGCGCTGGTAGGGAAATATATTCAGCTTCACGACGCGTATTTAAGCGTGGTAGAGGCGTTGAAACACGGCGGTATCGCCAGCCGGGCCCGGGTGGAGATCCAGTGGGTGGACGCGGAGGTGCTGACCCGAAAGAACTGCCCGGCTTATTTGGGGGAGGCGGACGGTATCCTGGTTCCCGGAGGCTTTGGCGTCCGGGGGACGGAAGGGATGGCGGCGGCGGCCGGCTTTGCCCGGCGGCAGCAGATTCCTTTTCTCGGGATCTGTCTGGGTATGCAGATGGCAATCGTGGAATTTGCTCGGTACGCGCTGGGATGTTCGGACGCCAACAGCGCGGAGCTGGATCCGGATACGCCCCATCCGGTGATCGCGCTTTTGCCGGAGCAAAACGGCGTGGAGGATTTGGGCGGCACGCTGCGGCTGGGTGCGTATCCATGTAAGCTGCGAAGCGGCAGCCTGGCCAGGGAGCTGTACAAAACGGAGGATATCCAGGAGCGGCATCGGCATCGCTATGAGGTGAATAATGAGTATCGGCAGCTTTTAGAAGAAAAGGGGCTTTGCCTCTCCGGCCTGTCGCCGGACGGGCGGATCGTGGAGATGATCGAGCTGCCCGGCCATCCGTTTTTTGTCGGGACGCAGGGTCATCCGGAATTTAAGTCCCGGCCCAACCGGGCCCATCCACTTTTTAGCGGGCTGGTCGCGGCGGCGGCGAAATATCAGAGGAACAGAAAGGACGTGGAGGAGCAATGAGAGCAGGGGAGAAGACGCCGGGCCTGTACCGGCCGGCATTTGAACATGACAACTGCGGCGTTGGCGCGGTGGTAAATATTAAAGGAAAGAAAACCCATCGGACGGTGGAAAACGCGTTGAAGATCGTGGAGAATCTGGAGCATCGCGCCGGCAAAGACGCGGAAGGAAAGACCGGCGACGGCGTGGGAATCCTTTTGCAGATTTCCCACAGGTTTTTTACGGACGTCTGTAAAAAGCTGGGAATTTCCCTGGGGGCAGAGCGGGAATACGGCGTGGGGATGCTGTTCTTTCCCACGGACGAGCTAAAGCGCAACCAGGCGAAAAAGATGTTCGAGATTATTTTGGAAAAGGAGGGCTTACAGCTCCTTGGCTGGCGCAAGGTGCCCACGTATCCGGAAGTGCTGGGGCACAAAGCCAGGGAATGTATGCCCTGTATTATGCAGGCATTTATCCAGAAGCCGGCGGAGGTGCCGGCGGGTCTGGATTTCGACCGGCGGCTGTATATCGCCCGACGGGAATTCGAGCAGAGCAACGACAATACGTACGTCGTTTCCATGTCCAGCCGTACGATCGTCTATAAAGGCATGTTTCTGGTGGGGCAGTTGCGCACCTTCTTTTTGGATCTGCAAAGCGCGGCGTATGAATCGGCCATCGCCGTGGTGCATTCCCGGTTTAGTACCAATACGAACCCAAGCTGGGAGCGGGCGCATCCCAACCGGCTGATCGTACATAATGGAGAAATCAACACGATCCGGGGAAACGCGGATAAGATGCTGGCCAGAGAAGAGACGATGGAGGCAAGTTGCCTGAAAGGGGAGCTGCACAAGGTTCTGCCGGTGGTCAATGTCAACGGCTCCGACTCGGCGATGCTGGATAATACGCTGGAATTTCTGGTGATGAGCGGGATGGATCTGCCGCTGGCGGTGATGATTACCTTGCCGGAGCCCTGGGCTAATAACCAGACGCTTTCTCAGGAGAAGCGGGATTTTTATCAGTACTACGCTACGATGATGGAGCCCTGGGACGGCCCGGCTTCGATCCTCTTTTCCGACGGCGACGTGGTGGGCGCGGTGCTGGATCGGAACGGCCTTCGTCCTTCCCGGTATTATATTACCAACGATGGGGAGCTGATCCTTTCCTCCGAGGTGGGCGTTCTGGAGATACCGGCCGAGAAGATCGTCTTAAAGGAACGTCTTCATCCGGGGAAAATGCTGCTGGTGGATACGGTGCAGGGAAAGGTGCTCCAGGATGAGGAGCTCAAGCAGTCCTACGCCCAGCGGCAGCCTTATGGGGAATGGCTGGACAGCCGTCTGGTAGAATTGAAAAATTTGAAGATCCCCAATAAGAGATACGAAGAATTTACCGGGGAAGCGCTCTTTCAGCAGCAGAAGGCCTTCGGTTATACCTACGAGGAATACAGGACGTCGATCCGCCATATGGCGCTGCAGGGGGCCGAGGGGATCAGCGCGATGGGCATCGATACGCCGCTGCCGGTATTTTCCCAGGAACACCAGCCCCTGTTCCACTATTTCAAGCAATTGTTCGCCCAGGTGACGAATCCGCCCATCGACGCGAACCGGGAAAAGATCGTCACCAGCACGACGGTTTACGTGGGAAGAGACGGCAATCTCTTAGAAGAACGCCCTGAAAACTGCCAGGTGCTAAAGATCAATCAGCCGATCTTGACCAACACGGACATGCTAAAGATCAAGAACATGCAGGTGGAGGGCTTCCAGGTGGCGGTGGTGCCGATCACTTTCTATAAGAGCACGAAGCTGGAGCGGGCCATCGACCGGCTGTTTGTGGAGGTGGACAAGGCGTATCGGGAGGGTGCGAATATCCTGGTGCTGTCCGATCGGGGCGTGGATGAAAACCATATGCCGATTCCCTCCCTATTGGCCGTCTCCGCCGTGCATCAGCATCTGGTAAAGACGAAGAAGCGGACGTCCCTGGCCGTGATCCTGGAATCCGGCGAGCCCAGGGAAGTGCATCACTTCGCTACCCTTCTTGGCTACGGCGCTTGCGCCGTCAATCCCTATCTGGTGCAGGATACGATCCGGGAGCTAATCCAGGAAAATATGCTGGAAAAAGATTACTACGCGGCGGTGGACGATTACACCCACGCGGTGCTGGATGGCATTGTAAAGATTGCCTCCAAGATGGGAATTTCCACAATCCAGTCCTACCAGGGCGCGCAGATCTTCGAGGCCATCGGCATTTCCGAGGAAGTGATCGATAAGTATTTTACCAATACGGTCAGCCGCATTGGCGGGATTACCCTGGAGGATATCGAGCAGGATGTGGACAGCCGTCATTCCCAGGCATTCGATCCGCTGGGTCTTGGCACAGATCTGACGCTGGACAGCGTGGGAAGGCATAAAATGCGCAGCCAGGGCGAGGACCACCGGTACAATCCCCAGACGATCCATTTGCTCCAGGAGTCGACCCGCCAGGGAAGCTACGAGCTGTTCAAGGAATATACGCAGCTGGTGGATCGGGAGCAGTCCGGCTGCCTGCGCCATCAACTGGAATTTGCCTTTCCCGAAGAGGGCGTGCCCTTAGAAGAGGTGGAAAGCGTGGATTCGATCGTACAGCGGTTCAAGACGGGGGCCATGTCGTACGGCTCCATTTCCCAGGAAGCTCATGAAACGCTGGCCATCGCCATGAACCGGCTCCACGGGAAATCCAATACCGGCGAAGGCGGAGAGAGCGACGAGCGTTTAGATTCCGCGGGAACGAAAGAGGATCGCTGTTCCGCCATCAAGCAGGTGGCCTCCGGGCGATTCGGCGTGACCAGTCGCTATCTGGTGTCGGCCAAGGAAATCCAGATCAAGATGGCCCAGGGGGCGAAACCAGGCGAGGGCGGGCATCTTCCGGCTAAAAAGGTCTATCCCTGGATCGCCAAGACCCGGCATTCCACGCCGGGCGTCAGCCTGATCTCCCCGCCGCCGCACCACGACATTTACTCCATCGAGGATCTGGCCCAGTTGATCTACGATCTGAAAAACGCCAACAAATACGCCCGGATCTCGGTCAAGCTGGTATCGGAGGCCGGCGTGGGTACCGTCGCTGCCGGCGTAGCCAAAGCCGGCGCCCAGGTGATTTTGATTTCCGGCTATGATGGAGGGACCGGCGCGGCGCCTCGAAGCTCGATCCACCATGCGGGACTTCCCTGGGAGCTGGGGCTGGCGGAAACCCATCAGACGCTTCTGATGAATGGCCTGCGCAGCCGGGTTGTCATCGAGACGGACGGCAAGCTGATGAGCGGCCGGGATGTGGCGGTGGCCGCCCTTTTGGGCGCGGAGGAATACGGTTTTGCCACCGGGCCACTGGTGGCCATGGGCTGTGTGATGATGCGCGTCTGCAATCTGGACACCTGTCCCGTGGGCGTCGCCACCCAGAATCCTAAGCTTCGGAAGCGTTTTCGCGGAAAGCCCGAATACGTGGAGAATTATATGCGGTTCATGGCCCGGGAGCTGCGGGAATATATGGCGAAGCTGGGCGTGCGCACCATCGACGAGATGGTGGGACGCACCGACCTTTTACAGGTGAAAAAGGACAGCCGGGCGGATCTTGGCGCCATCCTGGAAAATCCCTACGCGGGAGAAAGAGGGATCTTTGATCCGGCGAAGGTCTATGATTTCGGCCTGGAAAAAACCCTGGACGAGCGGGTGCTTTTAAAGAAATTGGGCGGCGCCTTGACAAAGGGAGAGAAGAAGACTATTCAAGTGGAGGTTCGCAATACGAACCGGGCCTTTGGAACAATCCTGGGCGCGCAGATCACCCGGGAGCATAAGGAGGGACTGCCGGAGGATACGTTAACGGTGTTGTGCACCGGGGCCGGCGGCCAGAGCTTCGGCGCGTTCATTCCCCGAGGCCTGACCCTGACCCTTTGCGGCGACAGCAACGATTACTTTGGCAAGGGGCTTTCCGGCGGAAAGCTGGTCGTTTATCCGCCCCAAAACGCGTCGTTTCTGGCGGAAGAAAATATCATCGTCGGCAACGTGGCTCTCTATGGCGCCACCAGCGGCGCGGCCTATATTAACGGCGTGGCCGGAGAGCGGTTCTGCATCCGGAATTCCGGGGCCAACGCCGTGGTGGAGGGCGTCGGCGAGCACGGCTGCGAATATATGACTGGCGGACGCGTGGTTGTCCTTGGAAAAACCGGCAAGAACTTTGCGGCGGGTATGAGCGGCGGCATCGCCTACGTACTGGACGAAGACAGCACGTTGTATAAGAATATCAACAAAACGATGATTTCCATCGAAAAGGTGGAGAATAAATACGATGAAAACGAACTGCGGGAGCTAATCGAGGCGCACGTGCAGGCTACGGGCTCGCAAAAAGGGCGGCGGGTGCTGGAGCATTTCCGGGAATATCTGCCGAAATTCAAGAAGATCATTCCGAACGATTATAAGAGAATGCTGCTGCTTAGCGCCCAGATGGAAGAAAAAGGCCTTAGCACACAGCAGGCGCAGATTGAAGCGTTCTATGAAAGTCTGAAGGAAAGATAGGAGGAAAAGGCGTCATGGGAAAACCAACAGGATTTATAGAATATGAAAGAGAGACGGCGAAGGTGGAGGATCCCAAAAGCCGCGTCAGGCATTTTCATGAGTTTCGCCAGCCCTTATCTATGGAAAAGCAGCGGCTGCAGGGCGCCCGGTGCATGGCCTGCGGCGTGCCCTTTTGCCAGTCGGGGATGATGCTGGGCGGCATGGCTTCCGGCTGCCAGTTGCACAATCTGGTGCCGGAGACGAATGATCTAGTTTATGGGGGGAATTGGCAGCAGGCCTATTGGCGGCTGATGAAAACCCACTGCTTTCCGGAATTTACCTCCAGGGTCTGCCCGGCGCTCTGCGAGGCCGCCTGTACCTGTAATCTGCACGGCGAGCCGGTAGCGACGAAGGAGAACGAACGGGCTATCATAGAAACCGCTTATGAAAAGGGCTGGATAAAGGCCAGCCCTCCCGCAGTGCGCACAGGCAAAAAGATCGCGGTGGTGGGCAGCGGTCCCTCCGGCCTGGCGGCAGCCCTGCAGCTCAATAAAAGAGGCCATCTGGTGACGGTATACGAAAGAAGCGACCGGATCGGCGGCCTGCTCCGCTACGGGATTCCAAATATGAAGCTAGAAAAGAGCGTCATCGACCGGCGGCTGGCGCTGATGGAAGAAGAGGGAATCACATTCGTTACGAACGCCGACGTAGGGGCGGATGTGGATGCGGGGGCACTCCTGAAGGAATACGACCGGGTTATCTTAGCCTGCGGCGCGTCCAATCCCCGGGACATCCAGGTGCCGGGAAGGGAGGCAAAGGGAATTTATTTTGCAGTGGATTTCTTAAAATCCGTGACAAAGAGCCTGCTGGATTCAGATTTTGCCGATCAGAAATTTATTCCCGCCAAGGGAAAAAACGTCCTGGTGATCGGCGGCGGCGATACGGGAAACGACTGCGTAGGCACCGCCATCCGCTTGGGTGCGAAAAGCGTCGTTCAATTGGAAATGATGCCGGAGCCTCCCAAAGAGCGGGCGGAGAATAATCCCTGGCCCCAGTGGCCCAGGATCTTAAAGACCGATTACGGCCAGGAGGAGGCCATCGCCCTGTTCGGCCAGGATCCTCGGATGTATCAGACAACTGTTACAGAATTTGTCGCGAACAAAAAGGGCGAGGTATGCCAGGCGAAGGTCGTGAAGCTAAAGAGCCAGAAGGATGAAAAGAGCGGCCGGATGCAGATGGTTCCCGTGGAGGGCTCCGAGCAGCTTCTTTCGGCGGATCTGGTGCTGATCGCGGCGGGATTTTTAGGGGCGCAGAAATACGTGGCCGACGCTTTTGGCGTGGAGCGTAACGCCCGGACAAATGTGGCGACGAAGCCCGACGGCTATGAAACTTCCGTGTCCCGGGTATTTACCGCGGGCGATATGCACAGGGGGCAGTCCTTAGTTGTCTGGGCGATTCGGGAGGGCCGGGAGGCGGCCCGGGCCGTGGATCAATCCCTGATGGGCTATACGAATTTATAAAAAAGAATTTTAGATTAGGAAGCTTTGCCAAAAAAGCGGCGGCTTCCTTTTTAAAATGTCGTAATATGCGAAAAAACTGCGGAAACGAAAGGAAATAGTGATTGACAACGAAAGGCCCCGTTGCTATAATACCCTCATGGACAAGGGCGTTCTTATCGAGGAGATAGGTGCGCCATTTTTCGTTTTGCTGGGAAGTCCCCTTGGATTTTTGGCAAAATGGGAACGGCATATACGCTTTGTGCCTTGCACATAAAGGCTGCGGGGAAGCCGGCGTAAGGAAAAAGCAAGAAAAAAGGAGAGCGACCATGGTAAATAATACGAGGGAACATATCCTGCGTCTGGTGGAGGAGGAAGACGTGGAATTCATCCGCCTGCAGTTTACGGATATGTTCGGCGTTCTGAAAAATATAGCGGTTACGTCCCGGAATCTGGAAAAGGCGCTGGATAACCGGTGTATGATCGAAGGAGGCTCCATCGAAGGCTTTGACAGGAACGGCGCGGATGATCTGTGCCTGCATCCGGATCTTAGTACCTTTTGTATCCTGCCCTGGCGGCCGCAGCAGGGAAAGGTGGCCCGTATCCTGTGCGATGTATACCGGGCGGACGGCTCAATATACGAGGAAAGCTCCCGATATATTTTTCGGAAGGTGCTTGCACAGGCGCAGGATATGGGCTATGCCTTTCAGGTAGGTCCGGAGTGCGAGTTTTTCTTGTTCCATACCGATGAGGCAGGAGGGCCTACGACGCTGAGCCATGAGAAAGCCGGCTATTTAGATATAGGTCCCGTGGACTTAGGAGAAAACGCCCGGCGGGATATGGTACTGACGTTGGAGGATATGGGATTTTTCATTGAATCCTCTCACCACGAGGTGGCGCCGGCCCAGCACGAGATCGACTTCCGCTTTGCCGAGGGCTTGCAGACGGCAGACGACGTGATGACCTTTAAGATGGCGGTGCGCACCATCGCCCGGCGTCACGGGCTGCACGCTACCTTTATGCCGAAGCCAAAGAGCGGCGAAAACGGCTCCGGTATGCATATGCACATGTCCCTAAGCCGGGAGGGACGGAATATTTTCGCAGATGAGAAGGATGAAAACGGTCTGAGCTTGGAGGCGTATTCCTTCATCGGCGGGCTGCTGGAGCACATCCGGGCTATGACGCTGGTGACGAATCCGCTGGTAAATTCTTACAAACGCCTGCAGCCAGGGTATGAGGCGCCCACGGCCGTTTCCTGGTCGGCGAAGAACGGGACGCACCTGATCCGCATTCCCGCGGTGCGCGGGAGCGCCGCCCGGGTGGAGCTGCGTTCGCCGGACGCGTCGGCGAATCCGTATTTGACGCTGGCTCTTTGCCTGGCGGCCGGTCTGGACGGCATCCGCAGAAAGCTTCTGCCGCCGGCGCCGATTTCTGCCAAGTACGAGGAGCTTTCAGAAAAGGACAAGGAGTGCCTGACGAAGCTGCCCCGGACGCTGGGGGAGGCGATCGAGGCCTTTGAAGGCGATGATTTTGTCAGGGAAGTGCTGGGGGAGAATTTCTGCCGGACCTATGTACAGCTGAAAAAGGACGAGTGGGCGAGGTATCTCTCCCGGGTTTCCCAGTGGGAATTAGAGGAATATTTGTATTGCATTTAAAGGAAGCGGACAGGGGGCCGGGAGGAAGACTATGAGCGGTATTTTCATTGCTTTTTCGAAAATGGAAGATGCAAAGAAGATCGGCGCCCTTTTGACCCGTTCCGGCTACGAGGTGACGGGGATCTGCAGCACCGGGGCCCAGACGCTGGGACTTTTGAACGAGCACGCCGGCGGCCTTTTGATCAGCGGCTATCGTCTGTCGGATATGCATTATACGGAGCTGTATGAATATCTTCCCAAAGGCTTTGAAATGCTGTTGGTAGGCTCTCGTCGGGCGATCAGCGATTGTCCTTCAGGGATCCTTTCCGTGGAAACGCCGCTGCGGGCGTACGATTTTGTCAATACCGTCCGTATGATGGTGACGCAGATCGACCAGCGGCAGAAGCGGGCGAAAAAGCCCAAATCCAGAAGCTGGCAGGAGGAAAACTACATTAAAAACGCCAAACGCCTGCTGATGGAGCGGAATCATATTTCCGAGGAGGAGGCTCATCGGTACCTCCAGAAATGCAGTATGGACACCGGTACGAATCTGGTGGAAACGGCGCAGATGGTTCTGCGGCTGATATTTGACGAGGAATAAAAATAAAAGGAGATAAAATCATGGTTCGGATCAATGAAAATTATGCAAAGCTGCCGGGCAGCTATCTGTTTTCGGCGATTGCAAAAAAAGTAGCTGACTTTAAGGAGAAGCATCCAGGGGAGCAGGTCATTTCCTTGGGGATCGGGGATGTGACAAAGCCCCTGGCGCCGGCGATCATCGAGGCGCTTCATAAAGCGGTAGATGAAATGAGCGCAGCCGAGACTTTTCATGGGTATGCGCCGGATCTAGGGTACGAGTTTTTGCGTAGCGCCATTGCGCAAAACGATTATAAGGACAGGGGATGCGATATTTCCGCGGACGAGATTTTCGTATCCGACGGGGCGAAATGCGATTCCGGGAATATTCAGGAAATTTTTGCGTTGGACAATAAAATCGCGGTCTGCGACCCGGTCTATCCGGTGTATGTGGATACTAATGTGATGGCGGGACGCACGGGCGCGTATAACGCCGAAAAGGAAAATTTCGACGGCGTGATCTATATGCCGTGCACGAAGGAAAACGGCTTTGTGCCAGAATTGCCTAGTGAGAAGCCGGACATCATTTATCTTTGCTTCCCCAATAATCCCACAGGCTCGGCGATTACAAAGAGCCAGCTGCAGGAATGGGTGGATTACGCGAACAAGGTCGGCGCGGTCATTATCTACGACGCGGCGTACGAGGCGTACATTTCCCAGGAGGAAATCCCCCACAGCATTTATGAGTGCGAGGGCGCCAGAGGCTGCGCCATCGAGCTGCGCAGCTTTTCCAAGAATGCCGGCTTTACCGGTGTGCGGTTGGGTTTTACCGTAGTGCCCAAGGATTTGAAATGCGGCGAAGTATCGCTGCACAGCCTATGGGCGCGCCGGCATGGGACGAAATACAACGGCGCGCCGTACATCATTCAGCGGGCGGGCGAGGCCGTGTATTCCCCGGAGGGAAAGGCACAGCTAAAAGAGCAGGTGGCCGGCTATATGGAAAATGCCCGTGCGATTTACGACGGCCTAAAGGACGCCGGTTATCAGGTGTTCGGCGGCTTAAACGCGCCGTATATCTGGCTGCGGACGCCGGATGGGATGACGTCTTGGGAATTTTTTGATTCCTTATTGGCGAGGGCGCACGTGGTGGGAACGCCCGGCTCCGGCTTTGGCTCTTGCGGCGAAGGTTATTTCCGGCTGACCGCCTTTGGCACAAAGGAAAATACGCTGGAGGCCCTTGCACGGATCCGGCGCATGTAATGAGCATTGTTATAAGGTTATAAGAAAGCAAAAGGCGAAGAGGGAGACTCCGTATGGGGAACCTGACAGGAAATCTGCGCCGCCGACTGAGAGCGCGGATCAGGGGAAGCATACATAAGGGGAACACTCCTAAGCCGGCGGCCTGAAAGAGCAGTAGGGCCGCACGCGGGTGGGCGTTATACACGAAGGAGGCGGCGAAATTGTTCGCAGCTTCCATAAGGCGGCCGGAGAGCGTTCCGGCAAAGCGGGTGGCACCGCGGATTTTTTGAATCCGTCCCGGAAGATTCCTTTGATAGCAGGAGGAATCTTCCGGTTTTTTTATGCCAAGAAAATGCCGCGCGGGCGGCGGGAAAGGAAGGGAGCACAATGGAATATATCAGAGGCATACGTCAAAAAGAGGCGTTGGAGCTGCCGGAAATCCTGGCGGAAAAGGATTTTGGAAAAGAGATCATAGTGGAGGGGACGGTGCACAGTATTCGGGATATGGGCGACGTGGCTTTCCTCATTTTGCGGAAAAGGGACGGTCTTTTGCAGACGGTGTATGAAACGGGCGTCTGCCGCTGTCCGTTGAGCGACATCAAGGAAGCGGCCGCCCTGCGGGTGCGAGGAACATTACAGGAGGAGGCGCGCGCGCCCCACGGAATAGAGCTGCGGCTTGCGGACGTCGAGATCCTTTCTCTGCCGGAAAACCCCTTGCCCCTGGCCATCTCCAAGTGGAAAATGAACGCTTCTTTGGAAGCAAGGCTGAACCTGCGGCCGATCGCTTTGCGCAATATAAAGGAGCGGGCGAAATTCAAGATTCAGGAAGGGATTACCCGGGGCTTTCGGGATTTCCTCTACGGCCAGGGCTTTACGGAAATCCATACGCCGAAAATCGGGGCCAAAGGGGCGGAAGGCGGTTCGAATCTGTTTCGGCTTTCCTATTTCCATAAGCCGGCCGTATTGGCACAGAGTCCGCAGTTTTATAAGCAGATGATGGTGGGCGTATTCGACCGGGTTTTTGAAACAGGGCCGGTCTTTCGGGCGGAGAAGCACAATACCAAGCGTCATTTGAACGAATACACCAGTTTGGATCTGGAAATGGGCTATATCGAGGATTTTACAGATATTATGGCGATGGAAACGGGCTTTTTGCAGTATACGATGGCGCTTTTGCAAAGGGAATATCGGGAGGAACTGCGGCTTTTACAGATCACACTGCCAAGGGCCGAGGAGATTCCCATGGTGCGTTTCGATACGGCCAAGCGGCTGGTTTCTGAAAAATATCAGCGCAGGATAAAGAATCCCTTCGACCTGGAGCCGGAAGAAGAACAGCTGATCGGCCGGTATTTCCAGGAGGAGTGCGGGGCGGACTTCGTCTTTGTTACCCATTACCCTTCCGCGAAGCGGCCCTTTTACGCCATGGATGATCCGGCGGATCCCCGCTATACGTTAAGCTTCGACCTGCTGTTTCACGGTTTGGAGATCACCACCGGCGGCCAGCGGATTCACCGTTATCAGGAGCTGAAAAAGAAGATGGACGCCCGGAACATGGAAGAAGAGGGAATGGAGCAATATCTGGATACGTTCCGGTATGGAATGCCGCCCCACGGAGGCTTGGGGATCGGCCTGGAGAGGCTGACGATGCAGTTGCTTGGCGAGGAAAACGTGCGGGAAGCCTGTCTGTTTCCCAGGGATCTGGGCAGGCTGGAGCCGTAGTAGAATGTACGCGCAGAGTCTCTTTTGCACCTGACAAAAAATCATCTCGCAAAATCAGGCACGGGGGAGATTCCGAGAGTACATTAGAGGAAAAGGAGGAAATGTACGTGGTAAAGATCGACGACAAAACGATGGAATCTGTGGAAATCCTGGCGCAGCTTAGACTGTCCGATAACGAGCGGGAAAAGGCCCGGGAGGATATGCAGAAAATGCTGGATTATGTGGAGAAATTAAACGAGCTGGATACGAAAGGCGTGGAGCCCATGTCGCATATTTTCCCGGTGAATAATGTGTTTCGGGAGGATATAGTGACAAACGGCGATAGCCGCGAGGCGATGCTGGCGAATGCGCCGCGGCAGAAGGAATACCAGTATCTGGTGCCCAAGACAGTGGAATAGGAGGGAGCGAACGATGAGGCTTTTGAGTTTAAGCGCCGTAGAGCTGGGCGATAAGATCCGAAAAAAGGAAATCGGCGTCGAAGAAGCGGCGCGGGCATACCTGCAGCAGATGAAAAAGCAGGAACCAAAGGTAGCGGCTTATCTGACTGTGGAAGAAGAAGGCGTCCTGGCACGGGCCAGGGAAGTGCAAAAAGGCATAGATGAGGGACGCTATACAAGCCCTCTGGCCGGCGTGCCCGTTGCGGTCAAGGATAATATTTGCATTGAAGGCGTACGTACCACCTGCGCGTCCAGGATTTTGGAAAATTTCGTTCCCACCTATACCGCGACGGCCTATGAGAATTTAGAGCGCGCTGGGGCGGTGCTTCTGGGGAAAACGAATATGGACGAATTTGCCATGGGAAGCACCACGGAAACCTCCGCCTTTGGGATCACAAAAAATCCATGGAATCCGGCATATGTGCCCGGCGGTTCCTCCGGCGGCTCCTGCGCGGCGGTGGCGGCGGGAGAGGCATGCGCGGCTTTAGGGAGCGATACCGGCGGTTCTATCCGGCAGCCTGCCGGTTACTGCGGCGTTACCGGTATAAAGCCTACCTATGGGACGGTTTCCCGCTTCGGCCTGGTGGCCTACGGCTCTTCTCTGGATCAGATCGGCCCCATCGGAAAGGACGTCAGGGATTGCGCGGCGCTTCTGGAGGCGATTGCTTCCCACGATCCCAAGGACAGCACGTCTATGGCTCGGCAGGATACGGATTTTACAAAGGGGCTTGCCGGGGATATGAAGGCGCTGCGCATCGGCGTTCCCGAGGAATACCTGGGCGAAGGGATTTCCCCGGAGGTGAAGGCGGCAGTGGAAAAAGCGCTGGAGACGATGAGAGAAAACGGTGCGGCGGTCGAGGTCTTTCCCTTGGGCATGGTGGATTATGTGATTCCCGCCTACTATATTATCGCGGCGGCGGAGGCCAGCTCGAATCTGGAGCGGTTCGACGGTGTGAAATACGGCTACCGGGCGGCGGAATATGAAGGGCTTCACGATATGTACAGGCGCAGCCGCAGCGAGGGCTTCGGAGAAGAGGTGAAGCGCCGGATTATGCTGGGCTCCTTTGTCTTAAGCTCTGGGTATTATGACGCGTATTATCTGAAAGCGCTGCGTGTAAAAGCGCTGATCAAGCGGGCTTTTGACCGAGCCTTTAAAAAATACGACGTGCTTTTGGCACCGTCCGCGCCTACGACCGCGCCGCGTATCGGCGAGAGCTTAAAGGACCCGCTGCAGATGTATCTGGGAGATATCTATACGGTGGCGGTGAATCTGGCGGGCCTGCCGGGGATTACCGTACCCTGCGGGCTGGATGAGAAGGGCTTGCCGGTGGGGCTGCAGTTTATCGGGGATTGCTTCCAGGAGAAAAAAATCCTGCAGGCGGCCTGCGCCTATGAAGAAATGCGGGGAAAATGGCGGCTTGCTTTTGAGCGCGAGGAGGTGTAACGGTATGAAGCAATATGAAACGGTGATCGGCCTGGAGGTACACGTAGAGTTGGCCACGAAGACGAAGATTTTCTGCGGCTGTTCTACGAAATTCGGCGCAAGACCTAATACGCAGACCTGTCCGATATGCACGGGGATGCCCGGAGCCCTGCCGATCCTGAATAAAAGAGTCGTAGAACTGGCGCTGGCCGTGGGCCTTGCCGCCAACTGCCAGATCAACCGGTACTGCAAATTTGACCGGAAGAATTATTTTTATCCGGACAATCCGCAGAATTACCAGATTTCCCAGCTCTATCTGCCGATCTGTCACGACGGCTGGCTGGAGATTGAAACGGAGGCCGGGAAAAAGAAGATCGGTATTCACGAGATCCACATGGAGGAGGACGCAGGCAAGCTGGTTCACGACGAGTGGGAGGACTGCTCCCTGGTGGATTATAATCGCAGCGGCGTGCCGTTGATTGAGATCGTCTCCGAGCCGGATATGCGAAATGCCGAGGAGGTGATCGCTTATCTGGAGAAGCTGCGTCATATTATCCAGTATCTGGGCGCTTCCGACTGCAAGTTGCAGGAAGGCTCCATGCGCGCCGATGTGAATCTTTCCGTCCGGGAGATGGGCAGCTCTTCCTTTGGCACACGTACGGAAATGAAAAACCTGAATTCCTTTAAGGCGATTGCCAGGGCCATTGCAGGGGAGCGGGAACGCCAGATTGAGCTGCTGGAAGAGGGCCGGGCCGTTATCCAGGAAACTAGACGCTGGGACGACAATAAGGAAACATCTCGCGCCATGCGCTCGAAGGAGGATGCGAAAGATTACCGGTATTTTCCAGATCCGGATCTTTTACCGGTTTCCATCAGCGAAAAATGGCTGGAGGAAATCCGCGCCGCTCAGCCGGAACTGCGGGAAGCGCGGGCTCTTCGGTATCAGAGGGCGTATGGCCTATCCGCGTACGACGCAGACGTGATTACGGAGAGCCGCCATATGGCGGAATTGTTCGAGGAGACGGCGGCGCTTTGCAAAAGCCCCAAAAAGGCGGCGAACTGGATCATGGGCGAGACGTTTCGCTTAATCAAGGAGAGAAATGTAGAGCCGGAAAAGGTTTTCTTTACGCCGGGGCACTTGGCGTCGCTGATTTTGGAGGTGGAAAAGGGAAGTATCAGCAATCAGACCGCCAAGGAGGTCTTTGAGAAGGTCTTCGACGAGGATGTGGAACCACTGGCTTATATCCAGGCGCATGGCCTGCAGACGGTGGAAGACGCCGATCTGCTGGGAGAGGTTCTGGATAAGGTGATCGCGGCGAATGAAAAGGCCGTGGAAGAATTTCGAAGCGGGAAAGAAAAGGTGTTGGGCTTTTTGGTCGGGCAGGTCATGAAGGAGATGAGAGGAAAAGCAAACGCAGGAAAGGTGGGAGAATTGCTGCGGGAAAAGCTGAGGCAATAGACGGCTGAGGCGGGCAGATGGTAGACAGATTATTTTGACAGAAGATAGCTTCCGAAAAAAGCGCGCGGGCAGAATGAACGACAATATTTTGTATACTTATGGACTTTGTGAAAAAGCGTAAAGCCCTGGGCCCAAAGGCCGCGGGACTTTTGTCCGCGCGCTGAAATATAGAGTGACTTTTGGCGTCGATTATGATAAAATGCGGTTATAGATTTTGGCAGGTTTTTCAAGCGGTAATTTCTTAAAAAGCGGCTCTGAAAGAACTGGCATATAAATGCTCACGGATCAAGGAGGTATATACATGAGCGATAGTGGAAAACTGGATTTGATTTTAGCAGAAATCCAGGGGATGAAAAGCGATGTGACAGAATTAAAAGAAGGTGTAGCGGCCCTGGAGAACCGTATGGAAAGCATGGAAAACCATATGGCATGCGTGGAACGTCGTATGGATACCATGGAGCATCGTATGGTCAAAGTAGAACTGACCATGGAAAATGAGGTGAAGAGGAACCTGCAGATATTGGCGGAAAATTATGTTCCGACGGCCGAGCGTTATATGCGGGCGACCGAACAGATTGCCGAGATGCAGGAGGATGTTTCCGTGTTGAAAACCGCAGTCGCAGCACATGCGGACAAGCTCCAGCGACTGGCATAAGCGGCAGATATCTTTTTTAAAGACAGCGGCCGGCGTTATGTTTGTTTGTTGTGTAAGTACTTTGTCTGTTTTTTGCGGCTGTTTCATTTCGTTTTCTATATTCTTCGGCTGAATTTTTATAGGCCGGCGGATCTTTTCTTAAAAAATAAGGCCCTTGCGGCCGCTTTGAAAGCAGATCATTTCTATAATAAATAGTTTCTTAGAAAATCCATCATTCTATGGATTGATAATTCCTCTTATTTTTGTTTATACTCTATAGATAGACAACGGCGTTTCAGCGTGTTTTCTTCGGCCGATTTCTGAAAAAATCCCGTAAAGAAAATAGACACGTTCCAAAAAGTGTGTTATAATTAGCAACTGTATATAGATCGTATTTAAAATATTTAAGTTACCTTTTAAGGAGGAAAATGAACTATGGCAAGAAAGATGAAAACCATGGATGGTAACCATGCGGCCGCTCATGCTTCCTACGCATATTCTGATGTAGCTGCAATTTATCCGATTACCCCTTCATCTGTAATGGCGGAAGCTACGGACGAATGGGCGACGCAGGGCAGGAAGAATATTTTTGGACAGGAAGTACAGGTAACAGAGATGCAGTCTGAGGCCGGTGCGGCAGGCGCTGTACATGGTTCGCTGGCGGCAGGCGCTCTGACGACTACCTATACGGCGTCTCAGGGTCTTCTACTGATGATCCCCAACCTTTACAAGATCGCCGGCGAGCAGCTCCCCGGCGTTATTAACGTATCTGCCCGCGCACTTGCCAGCCATGCCTTATCAATCTTTGGCGACCATACGGACGTAATGGCTTGCCGGCAGACTGGATGCGCGATGTTGTGCGAATCTTCCGTACAGGAGATCATGGACTTAACGCCAGTAGCGCATTGTGCGGCGATCAAGGGAAAAGTTCCGTTTATCAACTTCTTCGACGGCTTTCGGACGTCTCATGAGATCCAGAAGATTGAAACTTGGGATTATGAGGATCTGAAAGATATGGTGGATATGGATGCAGTGAATGAATTCCGTAACCGCGCGTTAAATCCCAACCACCCCTGCCAGAGAGGTTCTGCTCAGAATTCCGATATTTTCTTCCAGGCAAGAGAAGCATGTAATCCTTACTACGATGCGCTTCCGGCGATCGTACAGGAATACATGGATAAAGTAAATGCAAAGATCGGCACCAATTATAAGCTGTTTAACTACTACGGTGCCGAGGATGCCGAGCACGTAATCGTAGCTATGGGTTCCGTAAACGATACGATTGAGGAAACCGTAGATTATCTGATGGCGCAGGGCAAGAAGGTCGGCGTTGTAAAGGTACGTCTGTACAGACCGTTTAGCGCATCCGCACTGATCGACGCGATTCCGGATACTGTAAAGCAGATTAGCGTACTGGACAGAACGAAGGAGCCGGGTGCATCCGATCCTTTGTATTTGGACGTAGTAGCTGCTTTAAAGGGCACGAAGTTTGACGCTGTTCCGGTATTTTGCGGACGTTACGGTCTTGCTTCTAAGGATACGACTCCCGCACAGATTGTTGCTGTATTTGAAAATACCGCAAAGGCGAAATTTACCGTAGGTATCGTAGACGACGTGACCAATCTGTCTCTGGAAATCGGCGCTCCGTTAGTAACTACGCCGGAAGGGACAATCAACTGCAAATTCTGGGGACTGGGTGCAGACGGTACGGTAGGCGCCAATAAGAACTCCATTAAGATTATCGGCGATAATACGGACATGTATGCTCAGGCGTATTTTGACTATGATTCCAAGAAGTCCGGCGGCGTGACCATGTCGCATCTGCGTTTTGGCAAGAAGCCCATTAAGTCTACCTATCTGATCAAGCAGGCGAACTTCGTGGCATGTCATAATCCGTCCTATGTCAATAAATACAATATGGTACAGGAGCTGGTAGACGGCGGTACCTTCCTTCTGAACTGCCCGTGGGATATGGAAGGACTGGAAAAGCATCTGCCGGGACAGGTAAAGGCATTTATTGCGAAGCACAATATCAAATTCTATATCATCGACGGCATCAAGATCGGTAAAGAGATCGGCCTTGGCGGACGTATCAATACCGTTCTGCAGTCCGCATTCTTCAAGCTGGCCGGCATTATTCCTGAGGAACATGCTATCGAGCTGATGAAAGCTGCTGCAAAGGCTACCTATGGCCGCAAGGGCGATAAGATCGTACAGATGAACTACGACGCCATAGACGCAGGCGCAAAGCAGATCGTAGAAGTACAAATTCCCGACAGTTGGAAAGACTGCGCGGACGAAGGCCTGTTTATGTCTCATGCGAAAGAAGGCCGTAAAGAAGTGGTTGATTTCGTAAATAATATCCAGGCAAAGGTGAATGCACAAGAAGGAAATACACTGCCTGTATCTGCCTTTAAGGATTATGTGGACGGCACAACGCCCTCCGGTACCGCTGCTTATGAGAAACGCGGTATTGCTGTAGATGTTCCTGTATGGCAGCCGGAGAACTGTATTCAGTGTAACCGCTGCGCGTATGTCTGCCCGCACGCCGTAATTCGTCCGGTGGCGATGACAGAGGCGGAAGCTGCGGCAGCTCCTGAAGGCATGAAGACATTGGCAATGACCGGCATGGACGGCTACAAATTTGCAATCGTTGTATCCGCATACGACTGTACAGGCTGCGGTTCCTGCGCGAATGTATGCCCGGGCAAGAAGGGCGCGAAGGCGCTGGCTATGGCCAATATGGAAGCCAACGCAGGCGAGCAGAAATACTTCGATTATGGTACGGATCTTCCGGTGAAAGAAGACGTCGTTGCCAAATATAAAGAAACCACAGTAAAGGGAAGCCAGTTCAAGCAGCCGTTGCTTGAGTTCTCCGGCGCCTGCGCAGGCTGCGGCGAAACTCCGTATGCAAAATTAGTTACGCAGCTGTACGGCGATCGGATGTATCTGGCGAACGCGACAGGCTGTTCCTCTATCTGGGGCAACTCTTCTCCGTCCACACCGTATACAGTAAATCCGAAGGGGCAGGGTCCCGCATGGGCCAATTCCCTGTTCGAGGATAACGCAGAGTTCGGCTATGGTATGCTGTTGGCACAGCTGGCAATTCGCGACGGCCTAAAGGCAAAGGTAGAAGACGTAGTAGCAAACGGTAATAATGAGGACGTAAAGGCTGCCGGCCGCGAATGGCTGGAGACCTTCTCCTGCGGTGCAAGCAACGGCGCGGCGACAGAAAAGCTCATTGCGGCGTTAGAGGCCTGCGGCTGTGAGAAGGCAAAGGACATCCTGGCTCAGAAGGATTATCTGGCGAAGAAATCCCAGTGGATCTTCGGCGGCGACGGCTGGGCTTATGACATCGGCTTCGGCGGCGTAGACCATGTGCTGGCCAGCGGACAGGACATCAATATCCTGGTATTCGATACCGAGGTCTATTCCAATACGGGCGGACAGTCTTCCAAGTCTACACCGACTGGCGCGATCGCACAGTTTGCAGCCGGCGGCAAGGAAGTGAAGAAGAAAGATATGGCTTCCATCGCTATGAGCTATGGTTACGTATACGTTGCTCAGATCGCTATGGGTGCGGATTACAATCAGACTGTAAAAGCGATCACAGAGGCAGAGGCTTATCCGGGTCCCTCGCTGATCATCGCTTACGCGCCGTGTATCAATCACGGTATCAAGAAGGGCATGAGCAAGGCCCAGACAGAGGAAGAATTAGCTGTAAAATGCGGCTATTGGCATCTGTTCCGCTTCAATCCGGATGCAGATAAGAAATTTACTCTGGACAGCAAGGCTCCGGCCGGCGATTATCAGGAATTCCTGGACGGCGAGGTTCGTTACAATTCTCTGAAGCGTTCCAATCCGGAAAAGGCGGCGAAGCTGTTTGCAGTGAATGAAGCGCAGGCAAAGGAGAGATTCGCTTATCTGAATAAGCTGGTAACTCTTTACGGTGCAGAGGAATAATTATAGAAAACAGGTTTCTATAGATTAGGAAAGAGTGTAAAGGCTGCCGGGTGGCTGCAGAGGATTCCCCTGCGGTTACCCGGCGGTAGAAACAAGGAAAAGACAAGGGGGTCGGTGTTTTTTTGACGCTGCCCTCTTTTTTATAGAAAATTCTTGGAAGAAATAAGCGGAACGCCGCTTTACAGTATAGGAGGGAAGTTATGGAAGAACGCAAGGAGAGAAAGGAAGAACAGAAGGAAACCACAGAAGTCAAAAAAGAACAGAAACTTTCGGAAACCTGGGCGGAGGATGCGCTGGCGGATCTGGAAGATTTTATTGAGGAACAGGGGATTCATATTCGTCAATGAGACAGGTGATCCGACTTTATAGAACGGTAAAAACATTGGCAGGCTCCGAGCGGATGACTTCGGTTGTGCGTTATGTATTTTTTGGAGGGCTGACAACCCTTGTAAATCTGTCGAGCTTTTATCTGTTCCGACGCGTTTTGTATATGGAGCTGCAGACGGCGAATGTTCTTTCGATTGTAACGGCCATTCTGTTTGCTTATGTGGTAAATGCGAAATATGTATTTCGAGAACGCTACGGAAGCCTCCGGGAACATCTTCCCCCATTTTTTCGCTTTCTGGGAGCTCGTGGCGTGACGATGGTTATTGAGGTTGTCGGTGTCTGGCTGTTGATTCCGGTGCTTGGCCTGCCAGATATGTGGGGAAAGTTTTTGGTTCAGTTCCTGGTGCTGGTGCTGAATTATTTGTTTAGTCGCTATATTGTATTTAAGAAGAGCCTGTAAAGGCCCAAAGGATAGGAGGAGCTTATGATACAGGATATTGCGCCACGTATTTATCATAATGAATATATGCCTGTCAGGCCTTCTTCCGAAAGCTATGTACTGGCTTATAAGGAAGGGGAGATCCTGGTGAAGTTGGCGGGAGAGGAGCTGTTCCTGCCCCGTTTTTGTGAATTGGAGAGTAAGCAGCAGGGTTTGTATGAAAATTACCAGTATCTTTTTTCCATCGACGGCGACCGCTTTTATCTGCTTCCTTGGCTGGATACGGGACTGCTGCCGGAGTATCATTTTGAAAATATCCGCGTACTTCGCACAGCGTTTCCCAGATATCTGGCTTTTGCCGGCGTGACCGGCCTGCAATTGTCCCAGTGGTATGCAAGGCGGTGTTACTGCGGCTGTTGTGGGAGAGAGATGCGGCATAGCGAAAAGGAACGGATGATGTATTGTGAAAGCTGCAATATACAAGAATATCCCCAGCTTTCTCCGGCGGTTATCGTCGCTATTACCCATGGAGATAAGCTACTGCTCTCCAAATATAATGGCCGCGCCCATAAAAAGCATGCGCTGATTGCCGGTTATGCGGAAATCGGCGAAACAATCGAAGAAACGATCCATCGGGAAGTGATGGAAGAGGTGGGCTTAAGGGTGAAAAATATTCGTTATTATAAGAGCCAGCCCTGGTCCTTTTCTGGTACGCTCCTTTTTGGCTTTTTCTGCGAGCTGGACGGGGCGGAAACGATCACACTGGATCGTGTGGAGCTGTCTATGGCCGAGTGGTTTTCCCGTGCGGATATCCCGGAAGAGGGGGACGATGTAAGTCTTACTCAGGAAATGATTGCCGCTTTTAAAAAGGGAACGGTATAATTTTATTCTTTTTCCCTATTTTACCTCGTTTTGAAGCGTTTCTTTGTTCAAGTATGCACGGGCGTTTTCCAGCGTAGTAGATGCGATGGCGGAGAGCGCTTCCTGTGTAAAAAAGCCCTGGTGAGACGTAATCGTTACGTTGGGGAAAGATAAAAGGCGGGCCATAGTAGAACGTGGCATGATTTCTTCGGACATATCTTCATAGACAAAATCTGTTTCTTCTTCGTAGACGTCCAGTCCGACGGCGAAGAATTTGCGCTCCCGGATGCCGTCGATCAGGTCCTCCGTTTTAATTAATCCGCCCCGGGAGGTATTGACCAGCATGACACCGTCTTTCATTTGGTGGATGGACGTTGCGTTTATCATGTGATGGGTTTCGTCGGTCAGGGGGCAGTGGAGACTAATTAGATCGCTGGTTTGTAAAAGCTCCTGCAAGGGAACATATTCCAGAAAATCTAGTGCGAAATTGGGATAGGCGTCGTAGCCGATGACCCGCATACCAAAGCCACGGCAGATTTTGGCCATTGCCTGACCGATCTTTCCTGTACCGACGATTCCGGCGGTTTTTCCATAGAGATTGACGCCCATCAGACCATTGAGTGCGAAATTGTTTTCCCGGCATTTGATATAGGCCTTGTGCGTGTGACGGTTGGCCGTTAAAACCAGGGCCATGGCGTGCTCGGCAACGGCCTCCGGGGAATATCCGGGGACGCGCAGAATTGTCATCCCGTATTCTCTGGCTGCGCGCAGGTCGATATTGTTGTATCCGGCGCAGCGCATAAGCAGCAGAGATATGTTGTTTTCATGGAGCGTTTTGAGTATGTTGGCGCTAAGATCGGCGTTTACGAAAGCGCAGATGGCGTCGTAGCCTCTGGACAGGGCGGCTGTTTCTTCATAAATATTGGCTTCGATAAATTTTATAGAAATTTCCGGGTATTCTTTCAGATGCCAGCGAAAGGATTGTTCGTCGTATTTTTTTGCGCCGTAAAACAGTATTTTCACTGCCGGACCTCCTTGTATGATATTTATGATATTATAAATGCTTTAGGAATACTATTTCCCCGTATATTACGTTTTATGCGGATTTACAGCAGATCTTCAAAGATTCGGTATAGATCCAGCGTGCCGTAGCCCCAGTCCGGATTGGGGTATTCCAGGCCGTCCCGCCGGCCGGCGCCCCGGAGAAAATAATTTTTCGCATTGGTTCCGTTCATATAAGGCGCGTTTCCCCGAGTGATCGCCCATTCAAATAGGAGGGCGGAAGCGCCGGCGGCGACGGCCGCGGAAATACTGGTTCCTGAGCGGGGTGTGAAACCGCTTTGGGTGTCCGGCCCTAAGAGATTGACGCCGGGAGCGGCCAGATCTGGTTTTACATAGCCGGAAGCGGAATATCCTCGGCTGGCTTCCAGATAGAGGCTTTCATTTTCAGTGTCATAGGCAGTTACAGTAAGGATTCCTTCAACATTTCCCGGATTTGTAATGGTCACATAGGGCGAAGGCTGAAGAAAATACGTGTCGGCGGACAAAAAAGGCGCTGCCGGAAGCCAGATATGGAAATCCAGATCCGGGTTCCGGTCCCCGCCTACTAACAGACGCCAGATACCTGCGGCAGGCTGCAGAAACCGCATGAAAAAAAGCGTGCTCCCGCTTTCTCTTTCAATAGGCATGTAACTGACTTCGATTTTTGTTTCCACAAAGACAAAGGAAAGTGTTTGGGTAATATTCCGCCGGGTTGTAGAGACGGGAAGTAGTTCTCCGGTAGGCGACTGGATCGACAGGTAATAAGAGCCGGGGGATATGCCCCACAGTTCCGCCGAAAATCCAGTTTCATTTTCACCGACCCGCAGTTCGGCCGCCACCTGCGTTTCCTGCTTTCGAAGCATTCCCATAAAATGATTTCTGGTGTTTCCCTCGTTTCCTGCCGCTACACAAAGAATATTCTTGGAAAAGTGTGTGATATGATTCATATATTGCGCCAATGGGCTGCCACCCATATGCGAGCCCAAATTACTGCCAAGGCCGACGCAGATAGACAGAGGTAGCTGTAGCTCCTGTGCTTTTTTTGTTGCGTACCAGATGCCTAGTATGATATCGTTTTCCTGGAGGGCTGCGGCCTGAGAGGGAATTAGAAACAGATTTCGCAGATATTGCTTGGCCTGTTTGAGCTTTACAACGATAATGGTTGCTTCTGGCGCCGCTCCGGTAAAATCGTCGACGGGCAAATCGCTTCCGGCGGCGATCCCGGTCAGGAAAGTACCGTGCTCGTCGGTATCCACCGTAGGCACGATCGCCCAAGGATCAGGGCTGTCAAGCGCCTGCTGGATCTGTTCGCCGGTAAATTCTGTTCCATAGGGGACTTCCGTTCGGTCGTCGCCAGGCAGACTTTGGTCCCAGATGGCGGCGATCCTGGTTTTCTTACCGTCTAAAAAAGCGGGATGCGTATAGTCAACGCCGGAATCGATGACGGCGACCGCCGTTTTTTTTCCACGCAGCCGCAGATAGGAATGATTATGAAGCCGCAGAATTCCTGCGCTATTTAAGTATTCACGATTCATATACGTATAGCATTTTGGAATACTGTTGTAGCTGTAGCTGTTTACTTCCAGTCCGTCGGTACTCTCCAGTGGAACGTATACTATGGCGAAATTAGAATCAATGATTTGAAAAGAACTGCCGGGAATGCTTTCAAAAATACTGGGCAGATTTCTGTTATATTGAATGATAAAATCTGCATAGTTTTCGCTGACTGCAGGTAAATCCTGATATGCCACACATGTTGCCTCATTTCCTTTTTTTACAGCTTATTCCGGGAAAGGCCGTTCCATACCAGGAATAAACAGGGGAGAGAAAAAACAGAATTTTACGTCGACAGTTGGGGAAAGTGGAATAGGAATCAAAGATGGGCTCCGGACAGGCTTTTTCCGGAAAGGAAACAGCTTGTCCGGAATATCAAAATAGATATGAAACATAGAAATGCAAATATCCGGGCATGCAGGATATTTCTGTCAGTATGTGCTGTATTTTGATTTTTCATTACTATATTTTGTAAAAAATCCGCTGTATAACAGAGGATAGCAGAACCATACTAAAGAAATTATTGCATTATCCGGGAAAATCTATTAAGCCGATGCTTAATAGCAGAAATGATTTTATAAAGTACTATCTGTCATGAAATAACGTGGTGCCTCAGAAATCTGTTTTTCATGGAAAAAGACGATCATATAGAAATGTATAGACGTATTGCTTATATAACAGTCCCCATAAAATACAGCCGATAGTACAAAGCTGTTTAAAACCATCTATATTCTAGCAAATCATTATAGGAAATGCAAGTGCATTTTGCGGTTTTTAGACATTTTTTTACACATTTTTACAAAAGATATAAGAAATGTGCCGATAAATAAGTCAGAGCGCCGTTTTGGGTAAAAGGGATATCCTTTATTAGATAAATATGATAGGATAAAGAAAAACATATGATTTTGAAACTAGGGAGGATTATCAAAGGTGTTCAAAGCGGCGCCAGCGAGGAGGAGCGATTGAAGAAAAAAGCGTTAATTGCCATGAGCGGCGGCGTGGATTCCAGTGTGGCCGCTTATTTAATGAAAGAGCGGGGCTATGAATGCATCGGCGTTACGATGAAGCTTTTTCAAAATACGGACGTGGGGATTTCAAAGGATTCCGCCTGTTGTTCTTTGGAGGATGCGGAGGATGCAAGGCGAGTTGCCTTTTCCCTGGGCATGCGCCATTATGTGTGGGACTTTTCGGACAAGTTTTCCCGGGAGGTGTTGGATCGATTTGTAAATGCCTATGAGCACGGGCGGACGCCGAATCCGTGTATCGATTGCAACCGGTACCTGAAATTTGAAATGCTGTTCCGGCGGGCGATGGAGCTGGGTTATGATACGGTGGTGACGGGGCACTATGTTCGGACGGCTTACGATGCACTCAGCGGCAGATATTTACTGAAAAAGGCGGCGGATCCATCTAAGGATCAGAGCTATGTGTTGTATTCCCTGACGCAGGAACAGCTTGCTCATGTACAGTTTCCACTGGGAGAGATGGAAAAGCATACGGTTCGGGAGATCGCAAAGACGCAGGGGTTTGTCAATGCGAAAAAGCCGGATAGTCAGGATATCTGCTTCGTGCCGGAAGGAAGCTATGTGGACTTTATCCGGCAATATACCGGAAAAACCTATCCGCATGGAAATTTTATCGACAAGAACGGTGAGCTTCTGGGCAAGCATCAAGGGGTGATTCGCTATACGGTTGGGCAGCGCAAAGGGTTGGGCCTTGCTTTTGGGGAACCAATGTATGTGACGGCGGTGGACGCGGTGCGAAATACAGTTACCTTAGGAACGAATGAAGATTTGTTTACCAGTACGCTGACGGCAAAAGATGTGAATCTCGTTGCTACAGATCATATAGAAGGGACGATGCGCGTAAAGGCGAAAGTGCGCTATCGGCAAAAGGAACAATGGGCAGACGTTCGCCAGCTTTCGGGAAACCTTTTGCAGGTGACGTTTACAGAGCCGCAAAGGGCGATCACAGCCGGCCAGGCGGTCGTTTTATACGACGGCGACGTGGTAATCGGCGGCGGTACGATACAGTAGGAGAAAGATATGGAGTATGTGGAAAGATTTCTGGAGCATTCGGCAGAATTTACGAAGGAAGAATTTATAGAGCTTTTAAAGCTGGCGGGAAACGAGGCCGCCGTCAAACGGCTGGCCGACGAGGCGGTGCGCATACGGAAGGAAGTATATGGAACGGCTGTGTTCATTCGTGGCCTAATCGAATTTACCAACTATTGCAAAAACGACTGCTATTACTGCGGGATTCGCAGAAGCAATAAAAACGCCTCGCGTTATCGGTTGAGCGAAGAGGAGATCCTTGCTTGCTGCGCCAACGGCTACGCGCTGGGCTTTCGCACCTTTGTCTTACAGGGCGGAGAAGACCCCTATTATACGGACGAGCGAATCGTGGGACTGATCCGGCGGATAAAAGCGGCTTATCCAGATTGTGCGTTGACATTATCCATTGGAGAAAAATCCTATGAAAGCTATCGGGCGTTTAGGGAGGCCGGAGCAGACCGCTATTTACTGCGCCATGAAACGGCTACGGAGGATCATTACAAAAGTCTGCATCCCAAAGAGATGCTGCTGACAGTGCGGAAGAAATGCTTGTACGACCTTAAGGAATTGGGCTACCAGGTGGGCGCCGGCTTCATGGTAGGCTCACCGGGCCAGACACTGGAGCATCTGGCTGAAGATCTGCTTTTTTTGCGGAAATTACAGCCGCAGATGGTGGGAATCGGACCGTTCATTCCCCACCATGATACGCCGTTCGCCGATGAGCAGGCGGGAAGCGTGCAGCTGACGCTGTTTTTGCTGTCCGTCCTTCGAATTTTGCTTCCTCATGTGCTTTTGCCCGCCACGACGGCGCTGGGGACGGCCGATACCGCAGGGCGGGAAAAGGGAATTCTTGTCGGGGCTAACGTGGTGATGCCGAACCTTTCCCCGGTGGAAAACCGGAAGCTATATGAATTGTACGACAATAAGATCTGTACCGGGGAAGAGGCTGCGGAATCCCGCGAAGGCTTAAGTCGCCGGATGGAAGCGATCGGCTACGAGCTGGTGACGGATCGAGGAGATTATCGGGAATAATCATCTGCAAAATTTTTCTGCCGTCCGCAAGGTCGTTCAATGCTCTTGGCATAGCGGATGGCAGGAAGAAGCAGATAGTTGAGGGCGAAGCCAAAGGCCGCCAATACGCAGAGCGCTCCAAATCGAGTATGTTTCCCAGAGAAAACGGTAGGATGATCCCAGCGGTATGAATCAGGGAACGTTTCAAGGGCTTCATAAGGATACGCCTCCTTTCTTCCTATTTATATTATTTTTACAATGGCGGCGTGCTGCATGCAAGCGGGTTTTGGCGGTAAAATGACAAAAGCAGGTGGCAAAATCCTTGACATTCCCTATATTCTGTGCTATACTCAACAGGCGACATGGAAGGAAGTCTTTTTTTTATGCCTAAAAATAGATATTGGGCAAGAAGACTGTGCAAATGAAAACAGTGGAGGTGGAAGTTGTGCGCGTTAAGATCACATTGGCATGTACGGAGTGTAAGCAACGGAACTACAATATGACGAAAGAAAAGAAAAACCATCCGGAGCGGTTGGAAACCAGGAAATATTGTAAATTCTGCAGGAGACATACGCTGCATAAGGAAACGAAATAGGCAGATGGCGAGGTATAAGCGATGGCAGATAATGCAAAAACCGCTGGAAAGGCCAAAAAGGGCTTTTTTCAGGGCGTAAAGTCAGAGTTTCAGAAGATCATCTGGACGGACAAGCAGACCCTGGTGAAACAGACGATTGCGGTGGTAGTCATCACTGTTATTCTGGGCGTGATCATCAGCCTGCTGGACAGTGGTGTGCTGGCAGGTCTTAACCTTTTAATGAAATAAGGACAAGGTGAATGTATGTCAGAAGCGAAGTGGTATGTTGTCCATACGTATTCGGGGTATGAGAACAAGGTAAAGGCCAACATTGAAAAAACAATTGAAAATAGGCATCTGGAGGATCAGATTCTGGAAGTCCGCGTTCCGCTGGAAGATGTGGTGGAATTAAAAAACGGCGTACAGAAACAGGTGCAGAAGAAATTGTTTCCGGGCTATGTTTTGCTGAATATGATTATGAATGACGATACCTGGTATGTAGTCCGCAACACCAGAGGCGTTACTGGATTCGTAGGTCCAGGATCTAAGCCGGTTCCTTTGACAGAAGAGGAAATGCGGCCGCTGGGTATTCAGAAGGAAAGCAATATCGTCGTGGACTTTAAAGAAGGCGACGGCGTTGTAGTGACCGGCGGCGCTTGGAAGGATACCACGGGCCTGGTACAGAGTATCAACACGCAGAAACAGATGGTGACCATCAGCGTGGAATTATTCGGCCGGGAAACACCAGTAGAGATCAGTTTCACAGAAATTATGAAATTGTAGGAAAATCGTGGGAGGGACATTACCCCCGCCAATACCACATAGGAGGTGCCGAACAATGGCAAAAAAAGTAGTAGGATATATTAAATTGCAGATTCCAGCCGGCAAGGCAACACCCGCGCCCCCGGTAGGTCCCGCGCTTGGTCAGCACGGTGTGAATATCGTACAGTTTACGAAGGAATTCAACGCCAGAACCGCTGATCAGGGCGATCTGATCATTCCCGTAGTGATTACTGTATATGCGGACAGAAGTTTCAGCTTCATAACCAAGACGCCGCCGGCAGCAGTCCTTTTGAAAAAGGCTTGCAATATCAAATCTGGCTCCGGCGTGCCGAATAAGACAAAGGTTGCCAAGGTGACAAAGGCGCAGCTTCAGGAGATCGCCGAGTTGAAGATGAAGGACTTAAACGCAGGCTCCATTGAAGCGGCGGCCAGCATGATCGCCGGTACGGCAAGAAGCATGGGAATCGAAGTTGTGGACTAAAAAAGGACATAACGTTCATACAGAAAATCAAAAAAGAACAAGTGGGAGGGAAATTCCCGCGATTACCACAGGAGGTTATGGAATATGAAACGAGGGAAGAAATATCTTGAGGCGGCAAAAGCAGTAGACCGCATGACACTTTACGATACAGAGGAAGCCATCAGCCTAGTAAAGAAAACAGCTGTTTCCAAGTTTGACGAGACGATTGAAGTGCATATCCGGACAGGCTGCGATGGCCGTCACGCCGACCAGCAGATCCGCGGCGCCGTTGTTCTGCCTCATGGAACAGGAAAAAGCGTTCGCGTGCTGGTATTTGCCAAAGATGCGAAAGCGGACGAGGCCAAGGCAGCCGGCGCAGAATTCGTAGGCGCCGAAGAGCTGATCCCGCGGATTCAGAACGAGGGCTGGCTGGACTTTGACGTAGTTGTGGCAACTCCTGACATGATGGGCGTCGTAGGACGTTTGGGCCGTATCCTTGGACCAAAGGGCCTGATGCCGAACCCCAAGGCCGGTACTGTTACGATGGACGTAACAAAGGCTGTAAACGAGATCAAGGCTGGTAAAATCGAGTACCGTCTTGACAAGACGAATATTATCCATGTGCCAATTGGAAAAGCCTCTTTTAGCGAAGAGCAGTTAGCAGACAACTTCCAGACATTAATAGAAGCTATCATGAAGGCAAAGCCGAGCGCTGTAAAGGGCCAGTTCTTACGGAGCGTCAGCATCGCTTCCACCATGGGCCCCGGCGTGAAGATCAATCCGGCAAAATTGTCATAAGAGAAACGCGCGAAGAAAGATCCGTCAGAGGAGCTATTCGGTTCAGGACTTTGCATCTGCTGCAAAGTCCGTGAGAGCGCATATAAGTAGCAGAGGAATCTGTTCCTCGCCGTAGGCGACTTGAAATGGACAGATTCCGTAGCTATGAGGCTGAAGGCCGAATAGGTACCCGTCAGAAAAGGCGGGTCTTTTCTTTTGCCGAAAAAGCAATCCATTCTGGCCAAACTCCGGAATATCCGTTATAATAGAAATAGCATAAGGGAAATGTGCAGAAAGGAGAAGAAAATGAAAAAACAGAGAAAGGTTTTTGCCAGTATCTTGCTGGCGGTGCTGCTGCTTCTGGGAAGCGGTGCTCAAACCGTCGGCGCGGCTGGTTTTAAGGATCATGTAAAGAGCTACGAGTGGGAGCAGCTCTATCTGACGAACCGGGAGCGTCTGAAACAGAATTTGCAGCCGGTCAGTACCTTTATTAAGATTACACAGGCGGCCAGGGTACGGAGTAAAGAAACGGTGAGCAACTTTTCCCATATCCGTCCGGATGGAAGCTCCTGCTTCACGGCGCTGAATCAGGCAAATGTGCCTTACAGTTGGGCAGGAGAAAATATCGCAGCGGGCTGTGGAACGCCAATGGTCGCAACGACCGCTTGGATGAACAGCGCGGGGCATCGGCAGAATATCCTGACATCGCAGTATACGCACCTGGGCGTTGGTTACTATAACCAGCCGGGAAGTCAATATGTCCATTATTGGACGCAGCTGTTTACCGGCGGTTGTTCTGTAAACAGCCTGTCTGTATACAACATGAAAACGGGGAAAGCTCTGGGCAGTACGACCCTGCAGGTGAAGAAGGGAACGAAATTGGACGATATGGAGCTGGCAGGGCGCGTGACCTGTCCAACGCACGGAACTTCCTATTTTCCGTTGGACGCCGCACTGTGCAGCGGCTATAGCGCCAGCAAGACGAGCGGAACGCAGACAGTAACTTTAAGTGCTTATGGATTGAAGGCCACTTTTAAGGTATTTGTACTTTCCGCGCTGCAGTCGGAAAAAGCGCCTGTATTGAAGCGCTCCTTAAGCGGACGAAATACGGTAAAGCTTCAGTGGACGGCGGTAAACGGCGCGGAGAAATACCAGCTTTATCGAAAGACGAAGAACGGCAGCTATCAGAGAATCGCCACAGTAACAGGCACCAGTTACACAGATAAGAAAGCGGTACCGGGAAATCTTTACTATTATCGCGTCCGTGCGATCCGGGGAAGCGAAACCGGGAAATACAGCACCAATCGTTCCATCCAGATACAGACGGCGGCGCCGAAGATCCTAAAAGCGACTCCCGGCAGCGGGAAGATTATCGTCTCCTGGACGCCTTTAAAAGGTGCGGACGGCTATGAGGTATGGTGCAGCGTGAACGGCGGAAGTTACCGCAAAGCGCGGAATATTCTAAATGGGACGACCGGGCAGGCAAATCATCTGAATCTTTCAAAAGGGAACTATACCTATAAGGTACGAGCTTTTTGGACAGAGAACGGAAAGCGGGTTTGCGGCAGCTTTTCAGGCACCTGTAAGGCGACGCTTTAAAGAAGAATGTAGAAAAGAAAACATAGATATAAGAAAAGCAGGCGTACCTTCGAGGGCGCCTGCCTTTTCGTTGGAAAGAAATTTAGGATTCAGGTTTTTGCAGGAATTTATCCAGCATGTCTTTGGAAACAGCTTTGGCGGCTTCCTGATTTTCCACAGCAGCTTCTTTTAATTCAGAACGAAGGATAGAAATATCTCGAGGGGCGTCGATCGCCAGCTTAACGCCATCAGAGCCGACTTCCACAATTGTAAGAGTCACTTTGTCGTCAATGACCAGGGATTGCCCTTTTTTTCGATGTAAAATCAGCATAGATCATCCCTCCTTCATCTTGGTGGTGTCTGCCAGCGGCTGCCGGAAGGGATAGTTGTGTTCCAGGATCACCTGTTTGCCTTGGCGCTTGGGAGCGTTGATTGCCAGAGGAGCCTTTAGATTCAATGTGCTGTCGGCAACATTCTCCCGGATTACACTGATCACATAATAAGAGATGTCCTCTTCGTTGGGATCACCGAGCTGTTTCAGGTCTGCGGGCGAGAGCGCAGGCGCATAGTCCGGGAATAGGCGAAAGGGGTTCATTAGAATAAATGCGAGATCTTCATCCTCCAGGCTTTGAAAAGAGATCATGGAATCGGTATCTTTTTCAAAAGGCAGGGGAAGGAAGCGGGTAAAGTGCTCAAAACCGAATAAGCCGTCGGGAATTGTAACGACGTCTTCTTCTTCATAAGTAATCATACCGAAATATCTGGCGTTAATATTCATGGGCAGAAATACCTCCTGGATAAATGCGTGAAAAAGTGCGAAACAGTATAAGATGGAAAATGCCTGCCGCGAAGGAAACTTTACCTTATATTCGAACAGCCATTTTGCATAGTAAGGTATAAAAATACCATCCGGGCAGATCGTAGGTAAATGCCCGGACGGATTGAAAACAAAAGTACAATATTACGCTCTGACGTCTATAGGCTCATAATCCGGAGACGCACTGGGCGGCACATAAATTGGTCCGCCGATATATTCAATCTGTACATCCGGATGCTGCGTAATGGTCATTTCAATATTGCCTGGAATGAACTCAAAATCGCCGTTTGCAACCTTTAGATCAAAGTTTAACTTATCCATTTCATAATTGATCGTCAGATCTGGTGCCTGATAACTGATTTCTACAGGAGCGGACGGCGTAAATCCCATTTGGAATTCTCCGGTAGGCACCGCAGCCCTTTGTTGGAAAATCTGTCCTAAAACATCCTCCCCGATTTTGGCTTTCAGCATAAGCTGCCCTTCTTGGGCCATTTGCGCTGTAGCGTTATAAGCGGCGGACTGTCCTTTCTGAGCAGATTGCGCAATACTTCTGCGAGTGGTAGGAACTACAGAATTTCTAGCCTCGAAAGTATCCAGATTAAGCTTTACCGGACGGCTTTTGATTGAAAGTCCTCCCTTATTGCGGCTGATTTCCAATTCGGCTTTAGAACTATGATATTCCAGACGGGAATTATTAATTTTTAATTCGTATTGAATTGGCACTGTGGTGATTTGTATAAGCTGATCCATAATCTTCCCCCCTTTTTTATTTTAACTTTTCTTTGTGGTTTTTCTTATATTTTTATGGATATTCCACTGCAGACCTATAAAAAGGAATATAAGCTGATTTTATACCTACGTAAGAGCCAAAACTTGGGAAAGCTTTGGCTTTATCCGATTTAATCCATAAAATCGATAAACGAAGGCGATAAAATTTGCGTACCGACTTTTAACGCGGCGTTATATGCGTATTGCGACCAGGAGAAGTTCATAATAGCTTCGGCCATATCTACGCCCGTCACGCTGTCCAGTTGTGAGTAGAGATTGATTCGGTTTGTATCCAGGCGATCCTTGGTAATAGTCAGATATTCTGTTTGCGTACCCAGGGTAGTGACTTCGTTTAAAATATCCTTACGTCCCTGATCAAAAGCATTTAACAATTTTTCGTATTCTGCATCATCAAGTTCGCCGGGCGCCCGTAAGCATTCGGCGATTTTTCCGGCTAAGTCTACCATATTTTTCGGTGTGCCGTTCGCGTCGACGCCGTAGCCTACAAGCTTAATGCCGGGAAGGCTGGTATCGAAAGCCGTAGCGTCTACAATGCTGCCATTTTGGATATCAAGACCAAATCCCAAATCCATATACACATGTTCGTTTGCTAATTCGTCTAATATAGCGGTATTTGCCGGATCGCTGACTTCCAGTCCTCTGTAGGTTAATTTTCCGTCTTTTAAGTCAAAGGGCGGATTTCCGCCGTCGGCGCCGCCGAGCACATATTTATCTTCATACGTAGCGTTCAGGCTGGCAACCATAGACTTTTGAGCCTGTTCAAATGCTTTGGCATAAGTCTCCCGTATATCCTGGGATTGATTTGTGCCGTTCCAGGCTTCCAGCCCGTATTGTTTACTGAGCTTAATAGCCTGTGTGCTGATCTGCATGGCGGCGTCTTCCTGCGCGTCTTGGAAAGACTGGGCATCTTTGACATTCTGCAGATAATCCTGATTCCGGACATACTTCCGTTCCAGGTTTGCGGCGCGAAGAGCACCGGCAGGATTCTGTGCGGATGCAGTAAAATTCCGCTGTGTCATGACCTTATCCCGATCCAGATTCAGGTTTTTCAGGGATGTGGCCAGGTTTGATTTATAATTTCGTAAAATAGCGTTTGTAGTAACTCTCATGATGAAAAACCTCCTGTTTATCGGCCAACTAAACCGGTATTGTTGATCAATGTATTCAAAGCTTCATCTAACGCGGTCATCAGACGGGCCGCCGCATTATAAGACTGGTTATAATGCATGAGATTCATACCTTCTTCATCCAGCTGCACGCCGGAAACGCCGTCCCGGGAATTGGAAGTTTGATTTACTACTGTGATCTGATTTTCCAGCCGGGTGGTGGTGGATTTGCTATCTACAGCTAGGGTGCTTTCTATATTTGCATAACAGTCGTAGAAGCTACCCTTGAAGAAAGTTGTCGTTCTGGGATTGCCATTTGCATCCGTAAGCTTATAAGTAAAATTCTGTGTATTGGACATGGCTTTTACCATGTTCATGATATTGTCGTTGGCTGTGCTTCCCAGCTTCCCATCTTCGGTAAGGACGACGGTAGTCGTCAGGCCGTACTCATTCGTCTGCCAGCCCTCGGAAATCTTGATATTGGCGGCGGTAATCTTCCCGCTGTTGTCGCTGGCTTCAAAGAGAGGCGCGTCCTCTAGTGTAAGGGGCTTGACAGGGTCGCCGTTTGCATCAACTTGGGGCTTTTTATTTAATTCATTAAAGACTTCTGCAAATTTATTGGCCAGGGTATCCAGGGCTTTTTCATAGTAACCGATGCCTCGTACATCTGTGCCGTCAAATTCTCCGGATTTATTTAGCATATCCAACGTACCTTTTAAGGTACCGTTGCCCAGCTTTTCGGTAACGTCGGTCACTTTGCCGCTTTTTGCATCCTGGAGGTGCAAGGTCACGTTTTTAGGATCGCTGACGTCTGTTTGAAAGGTGGCGTAATCGTTATCAGAAATTAACCTATGGCGAGCGCCGTCGCTGTCGGTGAAATATACATCCAGAATTTCTACCGTCTGGGTCGGGCCGATTTTCTTATTGCTATACTCCACAGAAATCGGCAGATAGCTGGAAAGCTCATCCAGCAGGTTATTTCGTTCATCCTGCAGCTCCAGCGCGTCGTTTCCTAAGATCTGGCTGGTTTTTATGCTTTTATTTAGGTTTGCGATATTTTCCAGAAGCTGATTCAAATCGGCTACGTCGGTGGTTTCAAAGCCCTGGGCCGTATCGTCCCGTACTTCTTTAAGCCGAGTCGCCTTTTCGTGCATTAAGTTGATTAGATTCTGCATTTCTGAACGAACCATCGTGTCGAATTCTTTATTTGTTACCTGTGAGGAGTATTTATCCAGCGCAGAGGTAACACTTCGCAGGGCGGTGCGGATACCGTCGTCCATTGCCTCGTCGATGATGGGCGTTAAGGACTCCTGAACGGCCGCCTGAGCGTCGGAAGTACCCAGCTTCGACATTTGGTTACGGTACTGTATATCTAAAAATGGATCGCGGAGCTGGGAAACTCCGGTGATATCCACGCCAAAACCGATCTGCACGCGGTTTACGGGATTATAAAAAGCGGCGTATTTGTGATTTAAGCTGGAAATATCCAGTCGCTGCCGTGTATAGCCGGTGGTATTAATATTCGCGATATTCTGTCCGGTTACGTCAAACGCACGCTGGCTGGCAGCCATGGCAAGCTGTGCGGTGGTAAAGCCGGCAAAGGTAGAACGTATCATAAGCTATTTCCTCCTGATAAAATCGAAACTTCTATGCTGTCAAACGCCAAAGGCGGTTGTTTTGCTATACAGAACGGCTGGTAAAATGTTTTTTATCTGTCGTTTGCTGCGGCGTTCTGTCAGGTGTGTAGGTTTTTGCGCCGGTTTCCGAAGAAGCCAGTGTCGCTTGGATGTTATGTAGATTTACTTCAATAGCATCCTTGGCGCTGTCGCTGACAGAGCGGAAATCGCTCAGCCGCTGAGATAGATTTTCAAATAACGGCTGCAGAACCTCTGCTGTTTCCGCGGGCACGCGAGTTAGAATTTCCCGGAAAGGAAGTCCAGAAAGTCCTAGACGTTCCTGTTCCTGTTCCCGGCGTTGTTCCAGTCCGCGCAACCGCAACATGGCTGCCTGTTCCTTGTTCATACAATCCTCTACGAATGTAACCTGGTTTTTTACAGCCGCCGCAAGTTTTTCCTGTTCAATAGCGTTTAGTTCATCAAATAGCTGCAGGTATTCCTGTATCAGTGCAGTAAAACCGCCGAAATCTGCCATTATTTTTCCTCCCCATGGAATAAAAGAATTCTAGAGGCGATGGCAGAAGGCTCAATCTGATAAGAATGAGAAGCAATTTGTTCTTTCAGATTATTCAGGCGTTCCTCAGAAGCGGTTTGTTTCACTTCGGAAAAGAGATCCCTGGAAACAGATTCCGCAAAAGTCTTTTCTTCGATTTCCCGAGAATTGGCCTGTACGGTGAGCGCGTCGAATTTATGGCCGCCACCGGACTGTGTACGAGAAACATTCCCCCCTTTTACGCGGGGATAAAAATCATTATACGTATTTACCAGATGACTGGTATGGGTGATCTTCATACGGAACTCCCCTTTCTATAATTAAGAAATCATCACGAGTTCGTTGTCTGATGCCAGAAGGGGTGTAATAAGTCCCTTTCGTATCCTACGATGGCGGCATGCATCCGCCCGCAATTTCTTATATTACTATTATCGGTAAAATTCTTGAAATAATAAGGAAAATGAAAAAAATATTGGCAGCGGCTGTACGCGCTGTTCAGTTTGCTGCTTATGAAAATGAAAAACCCTGCCCGTAAAAGGCAGGGAAATTTTTGAATGCCGTAGTATGCAAAAAAGGTTACCGATGGTCAGCTTTCTGCATTTGTCAGGGCCGCGATAAGTGATTCATTAGAACCGTGGGGATATTATCCAAAGCAGCCTGTGTACAGACGGCCCCGATATTATAGGCGACCATGGGCATGCCGTATACGACGCAGGATTCCTTATCCTGACCGATGGTAAAGGCGCCTTTTTGACGCATTTGAAGAAGCCCGTCGGCACCGTCCCGGCCCATGCCGGTCATGATGATACCAACCTTGCGGATGCCAACGTTCCGGGCGATGGAATTAAAGAGACAGTCCACGGAAGGCCGGTGGCCGCTGATTTTTTCGCCGGGATAGCATTTCACCGAATAGCCGCCGGGAATACTTACGACTTCCATCTGAAGAGCTCCGGGAGCGAGCAGCGCCAGGCCCGGCCGGATCATGTCGCCGTTTTTAGCTTCTCGGACTTCCATCTGGCAAAGGCGATTCAGACGTTCGGCGTACATGGCGGTAAAGCCTTCCGGCATATGCTGAGTGATTACAATTCCCGGGACATTGGCTGGGAGCTGCCTTAGCACGGCCAAAGTAGCTTCCGTACCGCCGGTGGAAGCGCCGATCGCAATAAGCGTAGAATCTAATACATTCCGAGTTAGGGGCGGAAAGGCTCTGGGCGGCGTCGCGGCGTTCGCGTTTGCAGGAGAGGCGCTCCGTTGCTGACCTGGTAAGCGGACTTTGGCCCTGGAAGCAGCGGTTACCTTAGATGATAGATTACGGAAAAACATTTCCTTGGAATTATTTTTCGTCATATCCGGTTTACGGACAAAATCTACGGCGCCAGCGGACAGAGCGTCAAATACGCTTAAATTCAGAGAGGATACCAAAACGACCGGGATCGGCTGTTTTGGAAGAAGCTGCTTTAAAAATTCAATGCCGTTTAAACCGGGCATTTCTACATCCATTGTAATCACGTCGGGTTTCATACGGGGAATCTTCTGTCCGGCGTCATAGGCATTGATCGCATAGCCGATAATTTCGATATTCGGCTGGGCGTTTAAATGTGTGATGATCATCTGGCGAAATAAAGAAGAATCGTCTACAACAAACACACGAATTTTTTTTTGATACATGAAACTTACTTCCTTTCCTTGTGGCATTCCTGTAATAGGATCTATGCCGCAGTCATGGTTCAACCATATGCAGGGTTTTGCATATGGTTTGACTTTTGTATGCGCGCACTACTCTTTGCGGTAGGTAGCGGGCCTTAGATATTTATACGGCGTGGTTTGTTTGTTCAGGTTTTCCGAATGTCCGATCAGCAGGTAGCCGCCAGGATTCGTGGCTTGGTAGAAGCGATTTACCAGCGCTTCCTTGGTGGCCTGGTCGAAATAGATCATCACATTTCTGCAAAAAATCACATCGAATTTTAAACGGAACCGGATGGGCCCCATCAGATTAAACGTCCGAAAGATTACGTTGGATTTGATCTCCGGCGCTACGGTGTAGATACCGGGCTGTCCGGCAGGACGGAAATATTTGGACTTCCAGCCTTTGGGGAGCTCCCGCAGGGAGGATTCGTCGTAAACGGCGTTTGCGGCGGCCCGCAGGGCGTTCTGGGAAATGTCTGTGGCCAGAACCCGGGTATCCCAGGAGCTGGCCTTTTTGCCTAAATACTCCTTGATGAGCATGGAAATCGTATAAGGCTCTTCCCCGGAGGAGCAGCCGGCGCTCCAGATACTTAAGACATGATCCCTTTTCGTCTTTTCCAGATAAGGGAGGATCGTGTCTGTTAGAAGTTTAAAGTGGGCTTCCTCCCGCATGAAGTATGTATAATTGGTAGTGAGCTTGTTCAGCATCACCTCCAGATCTTCCGGCTTTTTTGTTTTGATCAGATGATCTACATATTCCTGGAAGGAGGAAAATCCCATGGAAATGATAGAATTGGATAATCTGCCGACAATCAATTGCTTTTTTTGGGACAGGTCGATGCCATAATCTTTTTTTACAAATTGAACCAGCCGCTGAAAATCACTTTCGCGGATCGTTAACATAGTTGTCGCTCTCCTTTTGTATTGCTGAATATAGGGTGATTCTTTGCTAGTTACCGTTCATAATCGTGTTTTGCAAGGATGCGTCGGTCAAGAAATGAACGGTAATTATTCTATACAGATGTCAAAAAATGGATCAATAAACCTGAATTAGCTGCGTGCAATCCAGAAGCTGAAGTACGGAATGGTTGTTCAAAGAGATCATTCCATTGATCAGTTCCTGCTGGCTTTCAATCGGGACAGGAGAAACCTGACTGATATCAATATCGATGACCTGCTGCACAGCGTCTACCACAATGCCTACATGGGTAGAATTGATATTTAGCACGATGATGCATGTATTGCTAGTGTATTCGATGGGCGCCTTTCCCATGCGCAGACGGATATCTATGATCGGCACGGTTTCACCCCGCAGGTTGATAATGCCTTTTACATAATCCGGCACCAGAGGAACGACCGTGATCTGGTGGTTGGTAATGATCTCAATGACGTAATCCGTGCTCACGCCGATGGTCAGTCCGTCTGAATTAAAGGTCAGGAAACGCTCCGTGGAGATTCCTTCGAATTCGCCTGTTTCGTCAATAGTAGTATTTCCCATTGTGTTTGCTGACATTTTCATTCCTCCGATTTTCTAATTTATCATGATCCTGCCGCGCGGATGCGAACAGGGGAATTTTTGAATTTTAATATTGGTTCTGGGACGCTCCAAAGAGGTTCAGGATGTCCAGAATGATGCTGATATTTCCGTCGCCAAGGATCGTGCAGCCGTTGATGCCCGCTTCTTTGATGTTGAAATTGCTTAGGAATGCGGGCAGCGGTTTTACCACCACCTGCTGTTCGCCCATCAGTTCGTCTACGAACAGACAATAGGATTTATCGCTGGCGTCTACCCAGATCAGGATGCCGTCTTCGATGTTGACGCTGTCGGTTTCGATATTATAAATCTGGTGCAGGCGGATGATTGGATAAAATTCATCCATCACCTTGATGATTTCATTCCCATGGGTATCCAGGATAATTTCTTCTTGTTTCGCTTTGAAGGACTGGCGGATATTAGCGATGGGAATCGTAAAGATGGATTTTCCGACGGAGATTTCCATGCCGTCTACGATTGCCAGGGTCAGAGGGATTTTTAACGTCGTACAGCTTCCCTGTCCCAGCTCGCTGGTGATGGAAACGATGCCGCCTACCGCTTCGACATTTTTCTTTACTACGTCCATGCCCACGCCCCGGCCGGAATATTCCGTAACCGTTTCATTCGTAGAAAAGCCGGGCATCATAAGCAGGGAAAGAATTTCCTTTTTGGAATATTCTCTGGCCGGCTTGGTCAGAAGACCGTTCCGCTCCGCTTTTGCCAGGATCGCTTCGGTATCCATGCCGCGGCCGTCGTCACTAATGGAAATGATAACGGCGCTGCCGGTATGCTCAGCGGAAAGGACGATTTCCGCCTGGGCCTCTTTGCCTGCGGCGATACGCTCCTGGGGATCGGACTCGATGCCGTGGTCCATAGAATTACGGACAATATGCATGATCGGGTCGCTGATGCTGTCCACAATCGTCTTATCTACTTCGGTATTTTCTCCGACAATCGTCAGGCGGACGTCTTTGTTCAGTTTCTTTTTCATATCCCGGACGATACGATTCATTTTCTGGAAGGTGCCGGATACGGACACCATGCGCAGAGACATGGCAATATCCTGCAGATCGTCCGTGAGCTTGCGAAGCTGCCGGGTGGATTTTAAAAAGCTGTCCAGCTTTAAATTCTGGATTTCCGGCGAAGAAGTTACCATGGATTCGGTAATAACGATCTCGCCGACAATGGCCATCAGCGCGTCCAGCTTGGAGAGGTTGACGCTGATTAGGCTCTGCTTAGCCGGTGCCGCGTGATGAGCGGAGCCCTCTTGGGTGGCAGGCGCCTTTGGAGCCGCGGTCTGCGCCGCTTTTGGAGCTTCGGCGACAGGAGCCTCGGCGGCAGGCGCTTCGGAAGCGGCGGGCTCGTATTTAGCTGTATTTTCAATGACCTCGTAGGTCTCGACGTTGTTCTGCGCTTTTACGACCGTCAGGGCGGCGTCCAGCGCTTCCTTGGAGGACAGGCCCACGAAGAAACCATTCTCCAGGATGTAGTCGATGGTGTCGCTGTTTGTTTCCACGTCGGCGGGGAAATATTCGCCGTGGAGATCGTTCTCTTCTAAAGCATTTATGACCATAAAGGCCCGGAGATTTTCCATGCCGCAGCCTGGCTCAAAAGTAATCCGGATCTGATAGGGTGAGGCCATGTCCGAGAGAGGAACGCCTCCTTTGGCATCGTCACCTGCAGCGTTGTCGGTCGCTGTTGCGTCATCGTCCGTGGAGCCGCCGTCGTGGCTGATTTTTTCGAGGAAGCTATTAATATCTGCAATCATCTGGTCGATATTAGTACTGAGAGGTTCACCATTTTCCAGCTTGCCTACTTCCTGGCGCAGGACGTCGGTAGACTGGAACATCAGATTGAACAGATCGCTTTTATGGGATTCGCTGATGGAATCCATGCCGTTTTCACGGATATAAAAGAATAAATCTTCGATATGATGGGCGATTTCCATCAGAGTAGAGAATTCCATCATGGCGGAGGAACCCTTGATCGTATGCATGATCCGGAAGATTTCATTTACATCATTGGTAGAAAATGTTTCGTTTTTTTCAGCTTCTATCAAAAGTTCGTCTAATTGTTCTAACAGAGTATTGGTTTCGTAGAGATACATTTCAAGCATGTTATCCATAATATAAGCACCGCCTTATCTAAATGTTTAGTATAATAATGATATCGACAGGCTTGGTGCTTAGGATAAGAGAAAATTATTAAGTAGGTGAAAAAATGCCAAATATTTTGAAAGTCGCTACCCCTGTTTCGGGATATGAAAATACAGTCAATAAGCAGAATACTACGGCCCCCCAGGAAGATATACAAATCAAAAACCCAATTAATCCGGACAAGGTGACGCGGCCGGATGGCCGGACGGAGTCCGGCGGGGAACAGCAGTTCCGCCAGGGGATTTCGGCAGATTCCAATTACGGAAATTTCGTCCGCTCTTTGCGGGACGCGCCGATCCTGAAGGAAGTCATGTCCAAGTTCCTCTTCACTCGCATGGGAAGTCTGGTGGAGGCCGGTGTCGGCGCCGGGACGGCGGCGGAGATCAACGAGCTTTTTGAAATGTTGGAGATGGGGCAGGAGGATATGAAGGCTTTCCTGAAAAATCAGATGAGCGGCGCCAATCGTCTGCAGGGAAAGCTTTTCGACATGCTCCGGGAGGTCATGTCCCAGGCCAGCACGGTAGAGTTGCGGACGAATGTGCTGGATTTCCTGAAGAAATACAACGATCTTTCTTCCAGCAAACACCTGCTGAATAATATCAATAATTATCTGGAGGAGATCCAGGGTCACATGTTCCGCCGGGACGCCCAGACGCTGCAGAAGCTTTCGGAAAAGCTTTTGCCCTACAGCCAGGAGGGGCAGGCGCAGAATGTGGAGACATTAAAAGAAGAAATTATTCCCATGTTGGGGAAGTATATTTCTGAAACCAGGGACTTAGGGAAGATCCGCGATCTGATCAACCTTTTGACCTATAATACTTCCCGCTATGAAAACGGGACGCTGGACAGCGTGATGCAGGCATTTAAAAGGCTTTCTGAATTCCCTACCTTCCGGAAGGTCTTCGACGGGATGAGCGAGGCAGATTTTAAAAATCTTTTGCAGAACGTGGATTTTGACCGGGCAGCTGGCCGTTCGGAATTGGGGGATACGCTGCTGGATATTGTAAAAGACGGGCTGAAGGGAAGCGCCGGTCTGGAAAATCGGGAGAATTTTATGAATATCGTCCGGGGGATGCTGGTCAATGAGAGCGTGTATATGCCGGTGCTCCATGCGATGCTGCCGATGATCGTCAACGGAACGCCAATTTATTCCGAAATATGGGCGGATCCGGATGAGGAGGGCGCGGGAGGAGGCGCTGACGGAGAACGGAAGGTAAAGCTTCTGGTGAAATTTGACATGAAGGACGTGGGCTTTTTCGATATGATGTTGTATTATGGAAGCGGGAAGATGGATATGATGCTGCGCTATCCGGAAAGCCTGGCGGATCGGGAATCGGAGATTCGGGAAGGAATCGTGGAGATTTTGCGCAAAAATCAAATGGAAGTGAATTTCCTGGCGCTGGAAAAGGGCAAGGAATCCATTCCGGTGTCTGCGGCATTCCCGAAGATTTTTGAAAGGAGAAACGCTGTCGATGTCACAATCTAACGATACGCTCAATAAAAAGGCAGTCGCCTTGAAATACGATGAAAACCGTGACGCGGCGCCTGTGATCGTCGCTTCTGGCATGGGCTATATGGCGGAAAAGATCGTAGAGATCGCCAATGAAAACGGCGTGCCGGTCCATGAGGACAATTCCTTGGCGACGGTGCTGACCCAGATGCAGCTCGGTACGGAGATCCCGGAGGAGTTGTACCAGGCCGTGGTGGATATATATGCATATTTCCTGAAATTCGCACCCCAGGAGGCGTCGCAGGAAACGGCGGCGGAAGAAGAGTCGGCAGAAGAAGAATAGACGCGCGAAAGCGCAGGACGGTTTTATCCGCGCCTGCGCTTTAATAAATCTTCCGTATAGACAAACTTGCGGACGGCGTTTTCCGCGCCCGCGGAAAGATCGTAGAACTGGCAGCCGTAGCAGTGCATACCGGGATGTCGGGACGGCCGCTTGCGGATGATCTTGGCATTGAGGATCACCGGATTGCGTGGAACGGTGAAAATAAAGGAAAAAACTGAACCCTCTTCATACAGCTCGTTGGAAATAATCTTCAGGCCGCCGGCGCTGATATCCTTTACTGTGGCCGGCACGGTCCGTGTGGAGCCTTCGAGGGTAATTTGGATCTGGAAAGACACCTCTACCCGTAGCTCAACGCCGAAAGAGGGATCGTCCCGTGTGCTGGTTTCCAGAAGATAGTAGGTAGCGCCTGTGTTTTCCACGTGATATTCGACGCATGGCGCCGCCACATGGCACAAAAAGGAGGAATAATCATGCTCCTTGCCCTCTGGCATCAGATAGACGCGTTCGTCTAGCGCAAATTCCAGCGGCTGCGCCAGTATTACTATAAGAGAAGTGGTGCTTCTGGAGAATTTTACTTTTGCCAGAAGCTGGCAGTCGGCGTTATACAATTCTCCATTTTCGGCATGTAACAGTGGATTCATTTTCCTCTCCCTTCTTGTGCCGCAGGGCGGCGCATCCGGCAATTGTCTGCGTGCATGACATACCCTGAATCGTAAATACAATATTTAGACATTATATAGGTTATTGCATAAAAGGTCAATAGGCGAGGCCCCCAGAGTTTATAGTTTTTTTAGAAATTTTTGAAAAGAAGTATTGGACAAATATCAGATGTTCGGGTATAATATCCACATATAAATCTAATTGTCTTCCGGCCGGTTCAGGCCGCAGATTCCCAAGCGTGCAATTTAATTTTATAAGGAAGTCTTTCGGGCGGTTCTTTTGAACTCTGTCGGGCATTTTACTAAAAAGCGTTTCTGGAAAATCCGCTGCGCGCATTTTTGCGGCTGGTTTTTTGGGAACGTATAGATGATGAAAGGGGGAATTCTATGTCTCTTGGCGGGGCGCTGGCCCTTGCGTTCGCCGCGGGAGCGGCCGGTATGGATCTAGCTTTTGAGAAGGTGGATAACCGCTGGCTGCTGGCCGGTTGGCTGGTAGGATTTTTCTATCGGCGCGTATGCGGCGAAGAAAAATGGCTGGGCCGGTATTTTCTGGGAGTATCTCTTCCTATTATATTTCTTTTTGGCCTGTTCTGGCTGCGGATGCTGGGAGCGGGAGACGTGAAGCTCCTTTCCGTGCTAGGCGGTTTTTTAGGGGCGAAAGCGATTTGCCGCTGTATGCTTCTGGCCTTTCTTTTCGGCGGACTTCTCTCCGCTGCAATCCTTTTTACCTGCGGGAATTTTGGCCCGCGTCTTGCGTATTTCTCTCACTATATTTCCACGATGCTGCAAACCAAAAAACGGCTGCCCTATTACCGTAGGGGAAAACGGCCGGAAAATATTCATTTTACCGTGCCCATTTTGCTGGGCGTGATGCTTTATGCAGGAGGTTTCTATTGAAAAGACATATTTTAGCGGTCTGCGACCTGGAAAAGGCATATGTATACCGCCTGATGGAATATCTCAATCAGAAGAAAAATATACCTTTTGAGCTTCAGGTTTTTACGGATCCGGAACAACTGCTGAAATTTGCCGGAGAGCATTTTATTGAAATTCTTTTGATTTCCGACAGGGCGGTGAGCGGGCCGATCCGGGGGCTTTCCCTGGGACAGATGATTATTTTGAATGAGGGGATGTGCTCGCCGGAGCTAAAAGAATATCCCAGTATATACAAGTACCAGTCCTCCGACGTCGTGTTGCGGGAGATCATGACCTGCTACGGCGAGGAGGTAGAGACGGCCCCGGGAGCCCTGGTTTATAAGTCTTCTATGGAGCTGCTGGCCGTGTATTCACCTCTGGGAAGAGTACAAAAAACGTCCTTCGCACTTACGCTGGGCCAGCTTTTGGCCAAAGAAAAGCCGACGTTGTATTTGAACCTGGAAGAATATTCCGGATTTGAAGGACTGTTTTCGGTCAATTATGAAAAGACGTTGGGGGATCTGCTGTATTTTGTCCGGCAATCGAAGCCAAACCTGATTTCGAAGCTTCATGGAATGGTGCAGACGGTCAACCATTTGGACTATCTGCCGCCGGTACTTTCGCCGCAGGATATTCGGGATACAGCCTACGACCAGTGGAAAGAACTGCTCGATGCGCTGGAGCAGCAAAGTATTTATGAGGCTGTAATTCTGGATATGGGCGGTAGCGTGGACGGATGGCTGAGAATTCTGGAGCGCTGCGACAGAATTTATATGCCGGTGCGCACAGACTGGGTGTCTAGAAGTAAGATTCAGCAATTTGAAAATCTGCTACGCCTGCGGGACTGCGAGTCTCTTCTGGAAAAGATACAAAGCCTGCAGCCGCCCGCCGCTATGCTTGAAGAAAAGGAGAACTATGCGGAGCAGTTGCTTTGGAGCGAAATGGGAGATTTTGTCCGAGGGTTTCTTGTATGAAAGAAGAGCTTTTTAAAGAAATTCGCGGCCGCTTGCTAGAGCGTCTGGAAATGGCCGGCGAACGGACGGATGAGGAAATTCGGACGCTGATCGACGAGCTGGTGCTGGACGCCACCAGAAGGAGCGCCTGGTCAGTGGAGGAAAAGGCGGCGATTGGACAGGAATTGTTCTATTCGGTACGAAAGCTGGACGTCCTGCAGGAGCTTTTGGATGATGAAACAGTAACGGAGATTATGGTGAACGGGCCGGCGCGCATTTTTATAGAGCGGGGCGGGAAAATAACCGCCTGGAATAAAAAGTTTACCTCCAGAGAAAAACTGGAGGATGTTATACAGCAGATCGTGGGGAGGTGCAATCGTGTGGTCAACGAAGCTTCGCCCATTGTAGACGCCCGGTTGGAAAACGGGGACCGGGTCAACGTGGTGCTGCCGCCGATCGCTCTAAACGGCCCGATTCTCACCATCCGGCGTTTTCCGAAGCATCCGATGACGATGGAAGAGCTGCTCTGGCGAAATAGTCTGACGAAGGAGTGCGCGGATTTTCTGGAAGCAACGGTAAAGGCCCGGTATTCTATGGTGATTGGCGGAGGAACGGGCAGCGGAAAAACGACCTTTCTTGGCGCGCTGTGCAACTACATCCCAAGGGAAGAACGGATTATTACCATTGAAGATAACGCGGAACTGCAGATTCCCTGCCTGCCCAATCTGGTGTCCTTAGAAGCCCGCACGGGGAATCGGGAGGGCAATGTGCAGGTAACGATCCGGGATTTGATCCGGAGCGCCCTGCGTATGCGGCCTTCCAGAATCATCGTAGGGGAAGTTAGGGGAGGAGAGCTTTTCGACGCGCTCGTGGCTTTTAATAGCGGCCATACCGGCAGCCTTCTGACGGCCCACGCCAATAGCAGCCGGGATATGGTGAGCCGCCTGGAAACGATGATGCTGATGGGGATGGAGCTGCCGTTGGGGGCGATTCGAAGGCAGATTGCCTCCGGGGTGGAGCTTTTGCTTCACTTGGGAAGGCAAAGAGACGGGAGCCGGAAACTTTTGGAGGTGACGGAAGTGGCGGACTGCCGGGAGGGAGAGATTCGTCTGCGGCCGCTTTTTATGCGGGAAAAGGAGGAATTGGAGCAGGTAGGAGATTTGTATCACAGGGAAAAACTGGAAAATGCAAAGGAGGGATTATGAGGAAAAAAGAAAAGAGCGCGAAGATGGATTATGACCGCTATGACTTTCCATGGAAGGAGCTTTGCCGATATTTGGGCCAGGGCGCGCTGGGATGTGTATTGATTAATTATTTATTCTACAAATCCATCTGGGTATTCATTTTGCTGCTGCCTGCGCCGGCTTTCTATTTATTATGGATGAAAAAGCAGCGAATGCTCCAGCGCAGAAAAACGCTGAATTACCAGTTTAAGGACGCGCTGGCGTCGCTGAATGTGGCGGTACAGGCGGGCTATTCCATGGAAAACGCCGTAAGCGCCTGCGCCAGAGACCTGGAAAAGCTGTATGGGAAACAGGAAGACATCGTGAAAGAGTTCCATTACATGGAAGCGCGGCTGGGGGTCGGCGTGCCGATAGAGGAGTTATTTCGGGATCTGGGAGAACGTAGCCGGCTCGAGGACATTGAGAGTTTTGCGATTATTTTCGCTACGGCGAAGCGTACCGGCGGAAGCTTGCCGGGTATTCTACAAAAAACCGCTCGGATGCTGGGGGATAAAATCGATGTAAAAAAGGAGATAGAGGCTACCTTGGCAGCGAAGAAATCCGAACAATTGATTATGAGTATCATGCCTTTTGGAATCATTCTTTATATGCAGATGACGTCGCCGGGATTTTTGCAGGTGCTATATGGGAATCTCTTTGGGGCGGCGGCTATGAGCGTTTGTCTGGGCATTTATTTCCTGGCCTACTGGATGGGCCGCCGGATTGTGGATATCGAGGTGTGAGTATGTGGATCCATATACTGATTTTCGCTGCTTGGCCGGCGCTGCGGATTTTTCAGCATCTGGGCTGGGTGAAGGAATTCCCGGATCGGAAAAAGAAGTGGCTGTGCGGTTTGCTGCTGTTGGGAGGAAATATCCTGGGCTGCGCGCTTACCTACGGAAATAACTGCCATTTGGCGTTGGAAGAAGGAAGCTACCTTCCAAAGAAAGAAGCCGAAGAAGGCGTGTACGAGGAGGTGCTGGAGGTAGAGCTGGATCAGGAACGGCTGACGCTTCCCATCCAGGTACCGGCCAGGGAACCGGGGGCAAAAGCTATGGAAGGCCAGGAGGAGGCTTCGGAAAAAGAATCCCTGGAAGATCTGCTTATGGCGGAGACTCGCCGCCTGAACGAGGAGCGGCCAAGCGCTGATCGATATTATTTGCCGGATACGCTGGACGGCAAAAAGCTTGCCTGGAGCCGTCCATACGATACGCAGGGAGCGATGCTGGCCACTCTTTGCCTGGCGGCTGCCCTTGGGATATGGACGACGGCAGATAAGGAAAAGCAGCGTCTTTTGCAAAAGCGCAGGGCGCAGATGGAGCTGGATTATCCGGGATTGGTGATGAAGCTGTCGCTGCTGCTGGAGGCGGGACTTCCCACCAGCCGGGCTTTTCAAAGGACGGCGCTGGATTATAAGAAGTACCGTCTGCCCGGAAAGGAACGGCATGCTTATGAAGAGATGCTGGCCGCCTGTCGGGAAATGGAAAACGGCGTATCCGAGGGAGAGGCTTATTACCGGTTTGGCCGGCGCTGCGGGCAGATACATTACAAAACATTGGCTACATTGCTGGTACAAAATGTAAAGAAAGGCAGTCAGGGGCTTTTGCAGGCGTTGGAAAGAGAGGCGCAGCAGGCCTGGGAGGACAGGAAGCGCCGGGCGCGGATCGCAGGAGAGACGGCGGCGACCAGGCTGCTGGTTCCAATGGTTTTGATGTTGGTGGTTGTTCTGGCAATCGTTATGATTCCGGCATTTTTCGCTTTTTATTCATGAAGGGAGGTGAGGTCTTATGGAAGAATTCCAGGCGTTCTGGATGGAAGAAGACGCCGTCGGCGTTGTGGAGATCATTTTGATCCTGGTGGTTTTGATCGGGCTTGTGATGATTTTCAAGGAACAGCTGGTGGATCTGGTAAAAAGTATTTTGGGCAAGATTACCACGCAAAGCAACGCCATTTGATTTTTGGCGGGAGGAGAATCTCAGGAGGGGCGTTTCCATGCGGCGTCCTTCCGGGATTAGCTGTCAAAACGGGGAGGGATTTTTATGAAAAGAGGCAGTATTACAGTATTTCTTGCGCTGCTTTTAAGCGTGCTTACTATGGTGACGGGAGTCTTTCTTTTATCGGTGAAGCTCTCAGCAGCCAGGGGGCAGATCGTTGACGCGCTGGATATTGGCTTGTATTCTCTATTCGCCCAGTACGACAGGGATTTGCTGGAGGAATTTGATCTGTTTTTTCTGGACGGGGCGTTTGATACTGGAGAATTGCGGCTAGATGCGGTGTACAACATCGTAAAAGAGTATATGGAACCGGTGCTGGAACAAAATTTTACCGATCTTACGGTAAAAGCCGGCGGCCTGACGGGCTACAGCTTGGCTACCGATCATGAGGGGGAAGCTTTTTGCCAACAGGCCGTCCAGGCGGAGAGGGAAATTATGGCCGGCCAGGGGAGACGGCTTTCGCTTTTGGAGGCGAGAGATTGGGCAAAACAGATCCGGCAGCAGGAAGAACAGCAAAGCGGATGGGATTTGGCGGAGACTTTTTTGGCGTATGACCAGCAAGCGGCTAGTGGTGAAGAGACGGCGTCTGCGGCGAAGAATTCGGTGGAGGCTGTACGGCGTATGGCAAGGAAAGAATTGCCGGAACTACTCTTGGAGAGTCCGATGTCGATTTCCCGGGGCGTGGTCCCTGCTTCCGCGCTGCTATCTCACAGGGAGTGGGAGAAGGGACTGTTCTCCTTTGCGGACGGGGAGCTAAGGGAAGAGGAGGAATTGCTTCTGCAGGAATATCTGCTAGATAAGTGCGACAATTATATGACGCCCGGCCCGGGAGGGCTTTCGTATCAGTGGGAATATCTGCTGGGCGGAAGCTGCAGCGATAGAGAAAATCTGGAATATGTCTTGCGCCGTTTGCTGAGGATCCGGGAAGGACAAAATCGCCGATACCTGTACGGAGATCATGAGAAGCGAGCCGAGGCGGCCGCCCTTGCCGCGACTTTTGACGGTGCGGCAGATCTGGAGGCGTTGGAGGAAATCCTTCTGGACTGCTGGGCCTTTGGGGAAAGTGTGTTGGAAGTGCGCGCTCTTTTACAGGGCGGTCGGATAGTCGTTGTGAAAAATGCTGGAAACTGGCGATTGCCCCTGGAACGTCTGCCGTTTCTTCCAGGGGAATTGCACGATCTTTCCGGAACCTGGGAACAGGGAGTGGAGTATCGGGATTATCTGCGGGCGCTGCTTTTTATGGAAGAGAAGGAGGAGAAGGTGCGACGGGGAATGGATATGGTGGAGAGCGCCATACGGGCAAAGCCTGGGAGGGAAACTTTTCGACTGGACGCCTGTATAGCCGGCGTGGAGGCGGCTGTAGATGTGGAAGCTGGAGGAGTCAAAACCTTTACGGCGACGCAAAGGTATTCCTATGGCGACAGAATGTCCTAAAAAAGACGGGAGGTGTATACAGATGCTTTTCCATATGATGGAAAATTGGATCAGAAAATTTTGCTCTCTTTTAAAAAACAATCGCTTGCGTCCCCCGAATAGCAGGCGTTTTCCCTATGGAAAAGCATCTGTATGCGCCTGCAGGCGGGGTAGTGTGACGGTGGAATGCGCGTTGGTTTTGCCGCTTTTTCTGCTGAGTATATGGACGATTGCGGGATTTATGGAAATTTACCAAATTGGGGGCGGACAGCTGGCGTTGCTTTGTGACCAGGCGAAGGAGCTGGGCGTTTACGCGTATCAGAGGGAGGAATGTCCGGAAATTACTTTGTCGGAGGGATCCTTTTATAAAAGTCCTCTGGCGATGCTGCCTTTGCCGCAGGTGGAGATCCGAAATCAGGTGACGGTGCATAGCTGGGTGGGGTATCGAAAGGATACGGACGGGATCGGCGCGCCGCAGGAGATGGTATACGTCACGGAACACGGGGGCGTATACCATACGAAAAATACCTGCACCCATCTGCGTTTGTCGATCCGTCAGGAGGCGGCCGACAGAGCGGAGGAATTGCGGAATCGATATCAGGGGAAATATCATCCCTGTGAACGTTGCTGCGGAAATGGCGAAACGCCGGATGTATGGATATATATTACAGAAACCGGAAATCGCTATCATAGTCGGGCCGATTGCAGCGGGTTGAAAAGGACGGTGCGGTTGATCAGTAAAAAGGAGATCAAAGGCCTGCCGGCGTGCAAAAAATGTGGAGGAGAAATATGAAAAAATTAAGGATGCGGCGATTTTGGATGGGCAGACAGGGGGAAACTGCACTTCGGGAAGCTGCAAAGTCTGAAAATATATCGGCATTTTGCCGGGGAAGTATAACGGTGGAATTGGCGGCGATTTTACCAGTGCTGCTTTTAACGGTTTTTGGTGCGCTTTTGGTTATTTTTGTACTTCATGACAGGACGTGGCTATACGGGGCGGCGCAGGAGGCGGCCGCTATAGGCGCGACGACGGAGACGGCGGGCGACGCCTCAAAGGCTCTGGAGAACGCCAAGGAGCGGGCGGAAAAGCTGCGGGAGGACTTTTTCGGAAATTCTTCAAAAATCCGGCTGGAAGTTGAAGAAGACGTCGGAGAAATACAAGTGCAGTATCAGAGCAGCAGGAGCGCTCTTTACGGAGGAATGATGTGGAGCTTTACAGCAGTGGCGAAGCGAAAGGCGCTGGATCCGGTGAAGATCATGCGTCGGCTGCGGCGAAAAGGGGGCGTATAGTATGCAGGCGGAATATAAAAGAGATATGAGTCACAGCTATCTGGTGTTACAGGGCGAGCAGCCATCGGCGCTGGCGGCTTATCCGATGCGGATGCTCGCAGAAAATCAGATTCCTTCCCTTTTATCGGTACGGTTGCAGGGGATAGACGGCGGCGCTTTGTTGTATTATGATATTACTGGGAAACAGTCTTTGCAGACGATCTATGAACGGAAGTCCTATTGTTGGGAAGATCTGGAGTCGGTGCTTAAGGGGATTGTGAAGAGCTTTCATGAGATGGCAGCGTATCTGCTCTGGCAGGAAGATCTGGTACTTTTGCCGGAATATATGTATATGGACGCAGAGAAGAAAGAAGTTTTTCTGTGTTATTTCCCTGGCTATCAGCAGGAAATTCAGAAGCAATTCCAGGGATTTATAGAAAATCTGCTGCCAAAGATCGATACAAAAGACGAGCGGGCGATGGAAACTGCCTACCGGCTCTACCGGCGGGGAATGAAAAAAGGGTTTCAAGTGGAAAGCATAAAAGAAGAATTGTACCAGATATGCCAAAGGGAAGAAGAAAACGATAACCGGACTTTTTTGGCAGAGGATGAGCGGCAGGCTTGGCCGGAAGAAGAACCAGAGGAAGAATTGGCGTCATTTTTGCGCAGCGAGGAGCGACAAAAGGAGAAAAATCATCCGGGAGGATGGGGATATTTACTGGCGGGAATCCTTTGTTTTTGCGGCGCTGCTTTTTGGAGATGGGCGTATTTGCCGGTGCATGGAGGGATTTTGTGGAGCCTTGGCGGGATTCTTTGCATCCTTTCCGGGCTTTGGCGGCTGCGGATTAAGAAGAAAAAGACGGCCGACGGCGTTTCCGGGGGATCAGAAAACTCCTGGAAACAGCCGTCGCTAGAAGAAAAAATGGCGCAGGAGAAAAATTGTCCAAAAGCGGAGAATGAATCCGAGGAAGAATCCATGGAAACTACAGTCCTGTATCAGAATACGCCGGCGGGGGTGGGAATGCTGGCCAGTAAGCTGCCGAATCAGTATCCGACAATTTTTTTGGAAAAAGAGATGGTAGTGATAGGAAAACTGGAGGTAGCGGCGGATGTTTTGCTGAATTCTTCGGCGGTCAGTCGGGTTCATGCGCGAATATGCAAAAAAGAAGGAGAATACTATCTGACAGACTTGAATTCCAGGAACGGCACCTGTGTAAATGGAAGGCTTTTACAGGGCGAAGAAGAATATCTTTTAAAGACTTATGATGAAATATGTTTTGCAGATGTACAATATATATTTTTAAAATAATAAAAAAATTGTATATAATACTGTCCTATGATCCGTATTTATTATGGGAGTGTGTTGATTGAGTAAATCGAACAATCAGGAAGGAGAAAAAATGGAAACGTTTCACAGGAGTCCGGTGACAATTTTCTTAATGGGGGTGAATATCGTTGCTTTTTTAATAACGGATGTCCTGGGAGGCATTGGAACGGAAAATGTTTTGATGAAAGCAGGAGTAATGATCGTGCCGGATATGATTGCCAAAAAGGAATATTACCGGCTGCTTACCAGTATCTTTCTTCACTACGGAATGGCGCATTTGGGCAATAATATGCTGCTGTTGTTCGTATTAGGCGGTTATCTGGAGCGGACGATGGGCGCGGGACGATATTTACTTTTGTATCTGACGGGAGGTATCGGGGCCAATATCCTGTCTTGCCTTTGGGACGTAAGAAGCGGCTTGTGGGTGGAGTCCGCAGGCGCGTCTGGCGCCGTATTTGCGGTCATGGGCGGGTTATGCTACGTGGCCGTTGTCGACAAAGGGCAGTTACAGGGGCTGACAGCTAAGAAGATGACGCTTATGGCAGTTTTGGCTTTATATGTTGGATATACCAGCCAAGGGGTGGACAACGCAGCCCATGTAGGCGGCCTTGTCCTGGGATTTTGTCTGGCCGTTCTTCTTTATCGTAAAAAGCCGATCGTCAGAGGACGGGCAGCAGGATTGTAAAAGTGGTTCCCTGCAAAGTGCTTTCTACTTGGATCTCGCCCTGATGGGCGCTGACGATGTTTTTTGTAATAGCCAGGCCGAGGCCGGAGCCGTTTTTCTTGTACGTGACGAAGGGATCGAAGATCGTTTCCAGGTGCTCGGGAGCAATGCCGGGTCCGTTGTCGCTGACGGAAATCGCGCAGATGGAACCCTGGCAGCTTCCTGTAATCTTGATATGGCCGCCTGGAGAAAGCGCCTCCTGGGCATTCCGTATCAGATTTAAAAGCGCCTGACGAAGCTTTGTTTCATCGATATTCATAACTGGGAGCGGATGACAGATCCGATATTCCAGACGGATATCCAGATAATCCAGCGTTGGGCGCACGGAGGCTACGACCTTTTCCAGAAGGACGTCCATATACGTGGCGTCCAGATGGAGTTTTTTTGCGTTATTATAAGAAGAAAGCTCATTTAAAAGGGACTTTAGATATTCCATATTGTCCCATATATCGTCCCAGCAGCCGCTATTTGTGACCTCCGGGCATTTTTCTTCCAGAATCTGTAAAAAGCTGTTGATCAGAGTTACCGGATTTCTGATTTCGTGTGAAATTTTCGACAGCGTAAAATCAAATTCTTTTTCCAGTTGTTCGATTCGTTTTTCTTCGCTCATAGTATCACCCTAGAGGAGTTTATCATCAGAATTCACAAATTACAAGTGTTAACGTATTGCAAATCTTGACAAAATGCGACAAAATAGAAAGAAAAGGAGGATAAAAGCTATGAAACAATGCATTTTTTGTAAGATTGCGGGAGGAGAGATCCCGTCGGCTACTTTGTATGAGGATGAGGATTTCCGGGTGATACTGGATCTGGGGCCTGCAAGTAAAGGACACGCCCTGGTGCTTCCAAAATATCATGCGGCCAATCTCTACGAGCTTCCCGATGAAATTGCGGCGAAGGTATTTCCGCTGATTAAGAGGATTGGCGGAAGACTGGCAAGAGCCATGGGAAGCGACGGATTAAATGTGGTACAGAATAACGGAGAGGCGGCTGGGCAGACGGTGTTTCATTTCCATGTGCATCTGATTCCGCGTTATCAAGGGGATCAGGTGGGAATCGCCTGGGAGCCGGGAAGCCTGTCCGAAGAACAGAAAGAGCAAATTCTAAAGAACTACGCAAAAGAAGAGGAATAAAGAGGGAACAGTGAAATGATGAATCACGAAGCTTTTAATAAAGTTTATGGACGGTATTACAAATTATCGGTAAAGATTGCCTATGATATGTTACAGGATACAGAGGCGGTGCAGGATGTTGCACAAGAAGTATTTGTAAGAATGTTCCAGAATTTTGATGAGGTAGATGAAGATTTAATCAAGGCATGGATCGTTTTGAATACAAAAAGAAAGGCTATCGATTATCATCGGAGAGCGCATGGAAACAGAGAAATTCTTACGTTTGATGATAACCTAGTTAGAATGGAAAGTCCTTACGGAAGGCCAGATATGTTGGCGGAAGAAGTAGATCTGGAGCGTTTGCGTCATAAAATTTATTGCCGGCTAAAGGAAAAGAATGAGGTTTGGTATGACTTGATTGTGCGTGTGGTGGTTGAAAATGAGAACCAGGAAATGGTAGCGAAGGAATATAATCTGACAGTTATGCACATGCGGACGACGATTCACAGAGCCAGAGTCTGGATTCGGAAAGAATTCGGCGTAGAGTATGAGGATTTAAGCAGAAACTGATAAACAACTTGGGAGGTACTATCCCGTAAGGGATTTATGGACGGATTTCTCCATAAATCCCAAGAATACAGGCAAAATTCCATTGCATAAGTAATTTTTATGGATTTTTGTTCAAAAGTACGGAACAGTTACAATAGGTTATGATCATTTGCCGGCGGTACAGGATTCGATCAGATGTACGATCTGTTCTATAGAATCCATCTGCTGGCCGGTGATCATTGCATTTACATAGGACTGACGGTTTGTATACAATTTCTGGATGGAGGCAAGCAATGTATCTTCAGTCATTTCTTCCTCCTCCAGAACCATGCTGTAGCCTTGGCGCTCGAAGGAACGTGCGTTGAGGATCTGGTCGCCGCGGCTGGCTCTGGCGGAAAGTGGGATCAACAGATTTGGTTTTCGCAGAGCGTGCAGTTCGCAGATCGCGTTCGCTCCAGCACGGGAAACTACCAGATCCGCCATGGCGAATAGATCCGCCAGCTCCTTTTGGATGTACTCGAATTGGGCGTAGCCCGCCGTGTCTTTGAAAGTTTTGTCTAATTTACCCTTGCCACAGAGATGCACCACCTGAAAGTCTACAAGAAGCTTCGGCAGGATTCGGCGGATATATTGGTTGATGACGGCCGCGCCCTGGCTGCCTCCGATGATCAGGATCACAGGCTTTTCGACCGAGAAGCCGCAAAAAGAAAGAGCGGCGTTCTTGTCTCCGGCAAGGAGCTCCTGGCGGATCGGGGTGCCGGTGAGCTGCGCCTTTTCCTTTGGAAGTTGCTGAACGGTTTCTGGGAAGTTACAGCAGATCTTTGTGGAAAAGGGAATGCACAGCTTATTGGCCAGACCGGGCGTCATATCCGACTCGTGGATAATCGCCGGGATTTGACGGCGGCTGGCGGCGATCACGACGGGAACTGCGACGAATCCGCCTTTGGAGAAGACCACGTCCGGCTGCAGCTTTTTCAGGAGCTTTTTCGCCTGGTTGTAGCCTTTGAGTACACGAAAAGGGTCGGAAAAATTTTTCAGATCAAAGTACCGGCGCAATTTGCCGGAAGCAATTCCGTAATAAGGGATTGCCATTTCTTCTATCAGTTTCTTTTCGATTCCCTCATAAGAGCCGATATAGGAAATCGAATATCCAAGCTCTTTGAGTCGGGGGATCAGAGCCATATTGGGAGTGACATGGCCAGCGGTACCGCCGCCGGTAAGGATAATATGCTTCATAATGTGTGTTCCTCCTGGAAATTTTTGCGGCAGATATCTGCGGCTGTACATTCTTTTACTATATGTATTGGCCGTGGAAGAATATTTTGCCAACTATCCATATAAATGTTATAATAAAAAAAATTTTAAGAAAGCAGTCGGCCGCAGGCGAGAGGGCCGGACGGCGTATTTGGCATACCTATAAATAAGGATGCATGTTTATAGTAGATACTATGTACTATGAACCCGAAATAAAAAAATGTCAAGGAAAGTTATGTCTATGGAAAAAATGCGGAAAAAATTAGAGGAAAATGCTGCGATGGATCAATGGCTGCGAGAACAATACATTGAAGAAGCCAATGAAATCGAACGAAAAGTCCTGCAAAAAGAAGACATGATCCGGGACGAGGATATTGATATGGAAGAGGGCTACCGAGGAATCATGGCTAAACTGCAGGAAAAAGGAATTCATATGGAAGAAAGCGCAGAGGCGCCCAGATTTACGGAAGCCCCAAAACCGCCGAAGAAAGAAAAGAAGGAACGTTTCTTTCTGCCAAAGCTG